>JBLNAE010000096.1:0-23152 GCA_050259195.1 Ignavibacteriales bacterium | reverse complement strand
TTCTTAAATTTACTGTTTGAATGGATAGAGGTCTTCGATCACTATGATCCGAAGTTCATTTACTATCGTCTGGCCAGGGCTGTTGCTAAGGTCTTTGTTAATTCTGGGTAAAGTCCACAATAGGGAAAGGTCAGTAGATATGGCGGGACTTGCAAAAGCCGTATTCAGTGAACTCAGGCCTTATACACACGAAAGAGCCCCGCAATTGAGCATTCATACACTACCCCCCGCTCAGGGGGACAGGGCAATGATTCACCAGGTTTTTATTAATCTCTTATCCAATGCCATCAAATTCACGAGCAGCAGGGAGAACCCAATTATTGAAGTTGGTGGGTATGTAGAAGGTAAAGAGAACATATACTATGTAAGAGATAACGGTGTAGGATTTGATATGCAGTATGCAAACAAGCTATTTGGAGTATTTCAACGGCTACACAGACAGGATGAATTTGAAGGAACAGGGGTTGGACTTGCAATTGTGCAGCGCATTATTCACCGGCATGGTGGACGGGTATGGGCAGAAGGGAAAGTGGGAGAAAGAGCGACATTTTACTTTACACTTCATTCTGAGGAGCATAGAGATGAATACAAATGAGGTTGAAATTCTTCTCGTCGAAGACAATCCGAATGATGTTGAACTTACGTTGAGGGCACTGAAGAGACACAATCTTGCCAACAAAGTGCATGTGGTAAGGGATGGGGCAGAAGCATTAGAATTCATCTTTGGTGAAGGTGACTACACTGGGCGGGACATTGATCATCGTCCGAAAGTGATATTGCTTGATCGGAAGCTTCCCAAGGTGGATGGATTAGAGGTTCTCCGTAGGATTAAGTCTGAGGAAAGGACAAAGGTAATTCCGGTTGTGGTGTTGACCTCTTCAAGAGAAGAGAGGGACATTGTGGAGAGTTACAAACTGGGTGTGAACAGCTATATTGTAAAGCCGGTGGATTTTGATAATTTTGTGCAAGCGGTCTCAAAGGTTGGACTCTACTGGCTGTTACTGAATCAGCCGCAGCGTTGAATGCTGCGTGTAACAGAGTCCACATCTATTCTTTAAATTCCGGAAGGCGTGCGGCAGCTTGGTCTATCAGCCACAGGAGTTTTCCGATTGTCGGGTGGATGATCTGCGCTGGAAAGCGTTCAGGCTGGTAACTACCCTGAAGAACCGTCCTCAGCGTTTCTGCCTTTTCCTCACCGCTGATAAGAAAGATGACGCGGGCAGCGTTATTGAGCACGGGCGGTGTGAGAGTAATTCGATATGTGTTGAGCTTTTCGACCCAAAGGGCGACAACGAGCCGTTTCTCTTCGTGAATAACCTCGGTTCCGGGAAAGAGTGATGCCGTATGCCCATCAGCCCCCATTCCCAGGAGAACCATATCGAAGCGCGGCAACTGTCCTGCCTCCAGCCTGAAGAACTCGCGCAGTTCCCGCTCATAATCCTCTGCAGCCCTACGCGCATCTGGATTCTCAGCCTTAATGCGGTGCACATTCTCCAGTGGAACAGGCACCTTTGACAGCATGGTCTCATGCGCCATACGGTAGTTGCTATCGGGGTGATCGGGCGGGACGTGGCGCTCGTCGCCCCAGAAAAAATGAATCTTATTCCATGGCACCTGGAAACGGAATCCAGGTTTACCATTTCTTGCCAGAAGCGAATAGAGGCCCCTGGGCGTCGAGCCGCCAGAAAGCGCGACGGTAAAGAAACCTTTCGCCTGCACCGCTTCTATTGTCTGACGAACGAACTCAACTGCCGCCGTCTGGATTATTTCTTCGGCGTCTGTCAAGATTCGGATTTCGCTTTTATCTGACGACATATAGTTCATTCCGCTATTTTGTTAACTCTTCTACTGTGTTTTTAATCTTATCCGCCTCTAGTCATCCTACTTATTATAATCAATTCCATTGTGGAATTGATTATAATTTTTAGCAAATCCACCCATATACCTTGAATACTCAAAAGAAAATAAAGCCTATAATACCAATTCTATGAGTTAATAGTGCATTGATAAAAGAGATGTTATTGCGAGCGAGGGGGTTCCCTAAATATCCTCCCTCCGGATAACTACCCCATATCCCAGCGAAGCAATCTCCATGGTTTTGGAATTGCTTCGTCACTTCGTTCCTCGCAATGACATTTCCCATTATCCATAATTAATCAATCGAATTGGTATAATTCGTAGAGAAAAGATTTAACAGGTCTACTGGCTCTTTAGGAAAGATTATTTGGGATATGGTGAGCTTGCTGGGATACATTATAACTCTTTATGCGAGAGCCAGAGATAGTAAGTAGCAAGCTCTATCCCTGGCTCTCAAAACCTTACTTAGTAGATGCAGGTGGTGGTTCTGTTGGTTCGGCTGCTGGTGCTTTTGGTGCAGCGGTAGCTGCTGGTGCATGGGTATGGGGATGGTGATGGTGAGGATGATGGTGTGGAGCCGGGGTTGCATGGGTATGGGGATGGTGATGGTGCTCCATTGGAGCTGGGGTTGCCGTTGAACCCATTTCATCTGCAGCTGAAGCAAAACCAGCAAGAGAAATAGCAAACAACACAGCCAAAAAGGCACTTAAAATTCTCTTCATTTTTTCACCTCCTTTGATATATGTTAAGGATTTTATTTGTATTCTCTGTCAATATGCTCATCTATCATCTACCTGATAGTTTGCTCTTATCCATTATCTTACTAATAAAGAGCGAGCTTAAGGTAGTATTATTGATACATTTTTTGTATTTATCGGGGCTTTATTGTTGGTGCGGGTGTCGGTGCTGGGGCCTCGTTCTTTGCAGCCGAAGCAAAACCAGCAAGAGAAATAACAAACAACACAACCGGAAAAGCACTCAAAATTCTCTTCATTTTTACCTCCTAAGATGTGTAAGAATTTTATTCTATTTGGACTTTTTGTCAATATGCTCTATTTAGAAAGCGGAAGGGGACGCATTACACAGTTTTTGAAACTCCTCTATTATCACCCTTTTTCCTTTCTACTTTCCCCTGTCAATAAGATTGACAATAGGAAATTCTCTTGGAGCAATAGAGCTAATTTCCAGACCCTCAATCTGGTATCCGGCTTCTCGCCAAACATCAAGTCCACCCTTAAGGGGGCGAACTTTGCGAAATCCTTGATTTGTGAGTGTACACGCCGCAAGGGCTGCCGAAGCTTCGTTGGGACAATTACAGGAGGTGATGATTTCCCGGTCATGTGAAATATCGGAAAGATCAGGCAAATCCTCTAGTAAAACAACTCGAGCGCCCCGAATACACCCCGGATCGATTGATCTGGCCACCTCGGATCGAACGTCTAGTACGAGAGGCTCATAGCCCTCGTCAATTAATTTCTTTAACTCCTCTACTGAGATGCGGGGCATATTGAGAGATTGGTAAAAGCGTCGGCGTTGAAGGTATTTGACGAGAATGAACAAACCCAAAATCAGAACGACAATCACTCCTGTCAACTGACCGAAGTGGGACATTTTCCTCACGAATCTTTCAATCGTATTCGAAAAAATAACCCCACTAATAAGAGCGCTGCCTGCCCAGATTCCGCTGCCTATGCCATCAAAAAGCCAGAAGAGATAGCGCGGTTTTTTCATTGAACCCACTGTTGGCGGTGCTATCATCGAAAAGCCGAGAATGAATTTGGCAATAATCACTTAAGGGAATCCCCATCGTTCCAAGAGCGACTCTGTCTGTCGCACACAAGAACTGGGATTTAAGGAAATCCTGCAGGCGATAGAAAGGACTTTACTCCCTTCCTTTCTGCCGATTTCATGCCAGAGAGAATCAGCGATGAGATTGGCAATAACTGCCAACACAAAGGCTCCAATGAAAGGAATTTCACCCCTTGCGGAGGCGGCACCGACCAAAAGAAGTATAGGGATTGACGGAATCGGTATCCCCAATTGTTCAACCAGCACGCTTCCAAACACGAAAAGAAGGCTATACTGATGAATAATCTCGTTACCGTTCATCATTCTTTCCCATTTTATCCGTTTGTCTTAACATTTACGAGTGAAAGCAATTTTTAGGACCCGTTTTATTCTTTAGATGTCATATTAGTTGGGATCGCTTCACCGAACCAGACCAATCAAACGATCAAGACTTCAAATTTGTAAGATCCCCTAGTGTATTATAAATAGGGACTGGCACATCGGGGAAGGTAAGCGGGGCACTGCAGATGTAAGTATTCTTTTTTGTGAAAATTCAGTATAGTAATAGTTGGAAAAGAGAAGGAATATGCCACGAGATAGAGGACAGGTCGTCCAAGAAAAAGTTATGGCAGTACAGGATAGGCTTAGGAGAGGTCTTCCTAAGACTCAATACTCCCACTTAAAAGACCGATTAACAGAATATGAGCTTATAGACGAACTTACTTTAGTTATTCATTTTATATTTGTTAATAAGGTTGATGAAGGTGATATTAGAGGTATAAAGAAGATATTAGGAGAAGATGCCTTCTGTGAGATTTCCACATACGATGCTAATCACTTAAGGGTTAGTTTTACGTATATTCTCCCGTAAAGAGAAATTAAAGATTTTCATAAATAAAAACTGAGAAAGTGCATAAATCATGCGTCGAATCTTGCAACGTCTTCACGGAATTTATTGTCGTAAATCCGTTTTATGTCGCTACTTCGATTTAAAAATTTTACTCCCATTGTAGGAAGGATCCCTGGTAAAACGCGGGATACCCATGCAACGGTGCCATCAAGTTTGATAATATCGTTCATATGGCTTCCTTCAAGATCGGCGCCACTCATATGAATCTGAATTGAAATTTTAGACTGGGGAGAAAACACTCTATGGGCTTTAATACCAATTCCGCCCTCAGAGAGATTGAACGTATAACCCGCGAACGTAGAATTAGGGGAATTAGATAGTCCGTATTTAACCTCCTTTCTGAGAGGGATTCCTCTTGATACTCTCCGATTTGCTGTCATTAAACACATTTTAAACTTTATTCAACTAGAGTCAAGTCATGTATGACTCTGCCCGAAAGAAGCCATACTCCATACCTTCGTTTGATTAATAAATACTTGGGTATGTGTCTGGCTAATTCTCATCAAAGGTGTTTGTGATTTGCTTCTCTTGACAAAGTGATTGCAACACTTTGCAAAGTCCGATAATTTTAAGCGAACCCCATAAATGAAAAATTCTAAGGAGGATAAACCCCTATGTTTGAGTTTGAGCATCGTAAAGACAAATTGCTCCCCCGATCTGCTTTTATTGTCCGTATCATATGGAGTGTTGGTATCGCTTTAGGTCTTGTTACTGTGTCGCTCGCAATGGGCACATTCGGGTATCATGAAACGCTAGGTCTTTCATGGATAGATGCCGTTCTCAACGCTGCGATGATTCTTACTGGAATGGGACCTGTTAACCAGATAAATACAACCTCAGGAAAGTTATTTGCCACTTTTTATGCGCTGTATAGCGGCGTAGCGTTTCTCTCAACGGCCGCTGTTCTTTTTGCACCGCTGGTACACCGCTTTCTTCACAAATTTCATTTAGACGTGGAGGACAAGGATAAATCGGAAAATTAGAGTATTCCCGTCTTTAAATTTGTTGATAATACGACTATATGTCGTATAAAATAGTTCATATGAAAGTAACAGCGATTTTACCCGATAATTTGATTGATGAGGTAACACCTGGTTGAATAATAGAGGGAAGAAATGATTGAGTTGGAATACTCATTAATAATTGAAGCGACGGAGGAACCCGACTATTTTGGATTTTACTCTCCGGATTTAGAAGGTTTTACCGGTATAGGGCATTCTATTGAGGATTGTCTGTATAAGGCGAAGTGGGGGATGATAGAACATATAAATCTATTGAGAGAAAAAGGGTTTTCTATTCCCCTAAAGAACCCCCATCCAAAAATTATCATTCAAAATGAACAGCATTTAGAAGCGGCTATTTGATAATTTTGTCGAATTATATAGCTAAGAATATTAATGCCGAATGATCCGACCAATCCGATACAGGTCAGATACACATCGGAATTCAAGCGCAACCTGCGAGCACTGGCTAAAAAGTACCGTTCAATAAACAACCTCTAACCTCTTCTAAATCAAGGATTGCTTGTTTCTCCAATGATGTTGGTTTAGTCTGATGGACTCGCAGTAAGAGAAATAGTAAAATGGTGTACACAGTAAAAAGAGCTAAAAATGACAGATTCAAACGTCGAACCCAAACTCCTAAATAGTGATGCATTCCAGTCTTTAAGTATGGAAAGGAGGATTTGTGACGTTCTACAAAGTTTGAATTGGAAAGCTGTTCATAGCTGTTATTACAAGGATCCCATAACGGACAAAATGCGTGAAATTGATGTTTCTGCACGACAGTTATGGGAGCGAAATCTAAAAAACGGCGATCAAGCTGCTAGTCTACACCTGTTAACAGAGGCAAAATCAGCAAAGGGGTATCACTTAATATTTTCTTCCTCGTATAAAAATCTTAATTTGTATCCTAAAAACGATGGGTGGATAGGAAAGCAAGGAGTGAATTACAAACGAATTGCCCAAACCATTGAAGACGCTGGCCTTAGTCTAGAGAAGGTATCTTTTATTCTGAACAAACTTGAGAAAATGGCCTATCCTGGTGGAATCATGCTTCCATATCGCATGGCTGTAGATCCCTTACCCACTCAATTTTTAGTATCTGCGTTTCGTGAGACTAATATTGGTAACGAGAAGGAGCTCGAAAACTCAGTGCTATGGCGAGCAAGCCAAGCTCTCTTATCAGCTGTCGTAAGCTTAAAAGAGAGGCATTTGGAGAATTGTCTTGAAGACCTTTCCTTAATTGTAAGTCTGGCTATCAAATTTAGAAGAGATCCTACAGAGGAAGCTCTAGAACAGCTGAGATTTTACATTCGCACTGTTGATATTTACCATCCCGTTGTGGTTATCGATGCTCCATTGTGGTTAATCCAAAACGAAAAAATTAAAAGTATTGAGTGGTGTCGGTTTGTGCAAGTAGATCCTTACGGCCTTTCAGAATGGTGGGTAGATGTAGTTAATACATTATACTTCGAAAAGTTTGCGAAAGAAATTTCAAGTTACTACAGTCGTAAGTTTCGTAAGATTAAATCTAAAATAAGATGATATTTAAATTCTGACCTCAGTTTTCATCCTCTAGCCTTCACTGCTCTCTTTGCCTCATCCTTCAATAGCTTGTAATCAATACTATCAACAAGTGCTTTCCAGCTTGCTTCAACTATGTTTTCTGAGACTCCGACTGTGCCCCAGTCGCTTTCGCCGTCTCCCGATTCAATAAGCACCCTTACCAGTGCGTCTGTTCCCTTTCCGGTTGATACGACGCGGACTCTGTAGTCTTTGAGCTTAATCTCTCTTAGCTCAGGATAGAATTTCTCAAGCGCTTTGCGAAGAGCATTATCAAGGGCATTTACCGGGCCGTTTCCGATTGCCGCCGTATGTTCCGTTACACCGTCTACCTGAACAATAACGGTGGCTTCTGAAATCGGCTCCTCTTCGTCTCTGTGCTTTTCTACAATTATTCTCGCCCCTTTAAGCTCAAAGTGCTTCTTATACTGTCCGAGAATTTTTCTTATAAGGAGTTCGAATGAGGCGTCTGCGCCCTCAAACTCGTATCCCTGATTCTCTAGCTTCTTAAGCTCGTTGAGAATCTTTTGCACGTTTTTATCATTCGGGTCAAGCTCAATTCCAAGCTCCTTGGCTTTATAGAGAATGTTGCTCCTTCCAGAGAGATCGGAGACAAGAACACGCCTTCTATTTCCCACAATCTCTGGATTTATATGCTCGTAAGTCTCTGATTTTTTCATAACCGCGCTTACGTGCAATCCGCCTTTATGCGCAAATGCGCTCTCCCCCACAAATGGGAGCTTCTTTATAGGGGGAAGGTTTGTAAGCTCATGGATAAAGTGAGAGACCTCATACAACCTCTTAATTTCATCATCGCTGATGCAGTTTATTCCAAGCTTTATCTTGAGATTCGGAATAATTGAACAGAGGTTTGCGTTCCCGCATCTTTCACCATACCCGTTTATAGTCCCCTGAACCTGACCTACTCCGAGTCTTACGGCATAGAGTGTGTTTGCAACCCCTAATTCACCATCGTTGTGTGTGTGGATTCCAAGAGGGGGATTTCCCAGTTTTGAAATCACATTCGTTATCGTGGACTCGATCTCCCAGGGGAGGGTTCCGCCGTTTGTATCACAAAGGACGAGGCAATCCGCTCCGGCATCGAGCGCGGCTTTAATTGCCCTCAATGTATATTCCGGGTTTCTTTTATAGCCGTCAAAAAAGTGCTCGGCATCAAAAAAGACCTCATCCACTCTTTTTTTCAGATATGAAACGGAGTCATGAATTATTTCTAAATTCTCTTCGAGTGAAATTTTGAGAGCCTCTTTTACGTGGAAATCCCAGCTTTTTCCTACAATCGTGACGACAGGGGTTTCGGCATGGAGTAGAGCTTGAACGTTTCCATCCGCGTCGCACTTTTTGTCAGCCCTTCTTGTGCTTCCAAAAGCCGCAATCTTGGATTTATTCGGTTTCAGCCTTTTTGCCTCTTTGAAAAACCCCTCATCCCTCTCATTCGAGCCGGGCCATCCACCTTCTATGTAGTGCATTCCAAGTTCATCGAGCTTATATGCAATGTGAAGCTTGTCCTGCACCGAGAATGAGATGTTCTCTCCCTGGGTCCCGTCCCTTAGGGTTACATCGTAGATTTTTACTGTTCTTTCCGTCATTTCTCTTCTCCCCAGTAAATACTTAACCACAAAAGCACCAAGACACCAAGAAAGACTAGAATTTATTTTTTTCTTTGTGACTTCGTGGCTAAATCAAAGTTTTTATTCTCCTAGATTAAAAGCATCATGAAGGGCGCGCACTGCAAGCTCCGTGTATTTCTCGTCTATTACGCATGAGACCTTTATCTCGGATGTGCTTATCATCATAATATTTATTCCTTCGCGCGCAAGGGCAGAAAACATGCGGGACGCAATCCCCGAATGCGTTTTCATTCCAACTCCGACAAGCGAGACCATAGCAATACGGTTATTCGAGTTTACGCCCTTTGCGCCCAGTTCCTTTGCTACCTCTTCTGTGATTCTCAATGCCTTTTTAAAATCCGTCCTTGGCACTGTAAAAGTCATGTCCGTATACCCTTCGGTGCTGATATTTTGCACAATCATGTCAACTACTATTCCCTCATTGCCAATGGATGTAAAGAGCTTTGCCGCAATTCCCGGCCGATCTGGAACATGCATTATTGTAATCTTCGCCTGATTTTTATCATAAGTCACCCCGGATATAACAATGTCTTCCATTTCTGCCATTGCTGCCTCCTCTTCTACAACCCACGTTCCTTCATCGTCCGGTCTCGATGTGGGACGCACATGGATGGGAACGCGAAATTTCTTTGCAAATCCGACCGCTCTTGCCTGTAGCACCTTTGATCCGAGGCTGGCCATCTCGAGCATCTCATCATAAGAAATCTTTTTAAGCTTTCTGGCGTTTCTGGAAATGGCGGGGTCTGTTGTATAAACCCCGTCCACGTCGTCTTTATAAAGCTCGCAGGCATCTGCCCGAAGCGCGGTGGCAAGGGCGACAGCCGAAAGGTCTGATCCGCCGCGTCCCAGGGTCGTAATATTTCCGCCGTCATCCGCCCCCTGAAATCCTGCTACGACTACGATTTCCCCGGCCGAAAGCACCTTTTTTATCTTTTCGTCATCTATCTTGACTATCCTTGCTTTTGAATATGCGTTGTCGGTTGTAATTCTTACCTGATGCCCCTGAAAAGACACGGCATCATGTCCGAGAGATTTAATCATCATGGCGAGGAGTCCTGAAGATACCTGTTCTCCGCTCGATGTGATTACATCCAGCTCTCTTTCATCAGGCGGGTCCATGACTGAGCGCGAAAGCTTTATCAGGCGGTCGGTTTCCCCTGCCATAGCGGAGGCAACCACCAAGACGTCGTTTCCCTTTTTCTTCGTTCTGATTATGTGGTTTGCGACCTGTCTTATCTTGTCTATGTTGGCAAGACTCGTTCCGCCGTACTTCTGAACAATGAGAGCCACTTTTCCTCTCCTTTAAATTTAATCTCGCGTGCTGTTTCTGAAGCTGTATCTCTTGGGGGAATTTTAATTTCTATCTCTATTGTACTTTCGGGAAAAATCTCCTCTGCTTTATCTGCCCATTCAACGACCGTGACCCCGTCACCGAAGAAATAATCCTCGTACCCGATTCCTTCAAGTTCCTCTTTTCCTGAAACCCTGTAGAGGTCGAAATGATAAAGCGGAACCCTTCCCCTGTAAGCATTCATAATAACGAATGTCGGGCTGTTCGGTTCCTCCTTTATGTCTAAACCCTTGGCGATGCCTTTTACCAAAACCGTTTTTCCCGCTCCGAGTTCTCCTTTTAAAGCGACAATGTCGCCGGGTTTAAGCAATTTTCCAAGAGCCTCTCCCAATTTAATCGTATCCTCTTCTTTTAACACATAAACGTGAAAAATCCCTAACATAAACGTATAATTTTTTCCAACCTAAATATTTAACCACAAGGACACTAAGAAAAGATTTTAATTTTAAATTTTAAACTTTGTGTCTTTGTGCCTTAGTGGCTAATTCAACGAATCCTATAGAAAAACTCCTCTTGTTTCCCATAGAGAATTTCCCTGAGCGTCTCTGGCAAGCTGTTGGCGACATCGCCTGCGATAATCCCGGCTTCTCCCTTTTTACGGGCAACAAAATCTCCGGATAATCCGTGACAGAAAACTCCTAAAACGCAGGCATCTTCGGGGCTGTATCCTTGAGCTAAAAACCCGCCTATGATGCCCGTAAGAACGTCTCCCATACCGCCTGAAGCCATTCCGGGATTGCCTGTTGGATTTATAAACACCCTGCTGTCTGGGGTTGAAATCACGGTTCTTGCGCCCTTTAACACAGTGTAGACATTATACATAGATGAAAAATCCCTAGCAACGCCGATGCGGTTTTTCTGTACGTCCTCTCCCGTTTTGCCGATTAAACGGGACATCTCGCCAGGGTGGGGTGTAAGAACAATGGGAGCCTTCAGTTCTTTTAACATTTGCAGATTTCGGGCAATGAGTGTAATCCCGTCTGCGTCCACCACAATAGGGACAGGAGAGTTTTTAAGAGTCTCATAGAGGAACTCTGCTGTATCCTGTGTTGTAGAAATTCCCGGCCCCACCGCAAGCGCGGTTTTTCTCGACGATGTGGTTATTTTTAAGGTTGCTTCAATTGATTTTTCTCCAAAAGTGCCGCTTTCGGTTTCGGGCAGAGGTTCGGTCATCGCCTCGGTTAATTTTTGCGCCATGATAGGATTTAAACTCCTTGGAATGCCAACTGTAACGAGTCCTGTCCCTGCTCTTAGCGCGCCCTGCGCGGCAAGCGTTGCAGCCCCCGTTTTTCCGGGTGAACCGGCGAGTATAAAGAGATGTCCATAAGTGCCCTTGTGGGTGTCTTGACTGCGCGGTTTTAGTATTCTTCGAATAGTATCATAGGTAATAAGCTCAGATGTAATGTCCTTTTCGAGAAATTTGGGGGTTGTAATATCTGCCACATAGACCTTTCCCGCGTAGTCTATTCCCGGATAGATGGCAAGACCGATTTTTGGAACGGCAAACGTTACGGTAATGTCAGCTTTCACCGAGACTCCAAGCGGAAATCCAGTGTCCGCATCAAGCCCTGAGGGAATATCAACCGCAATACGGGGGACGGGTTGGGAATTTATAAAATGAATTACGTCACCATAGAATCCTTCAACGTTTCTGTCAAGACCGGTTCCAAAGAGCGCATCAATAATCAGGTCTGCACCTTGATACTCTGAAAATCCGTTTTTAATATCTATTAATTTTCCCCCGATTTTGCGAAGGGCTTCAAGGTTTGTAAGCGCATCGCCTCTGTATTTTTTAGGGTCCGATGTGAGATACGTTGTTACATCCAATCCCTCTGAAATGAGGTGTCGTGCTATTACAAATCCGTCTCCTCCATTATTTCCACCTCCGGCAAAGATTGCGATTCTTTTTGCCCGGGGGAATTCCTGAATCGCTACTTTTACCACAGCGTGTCCTGCGTTCTCCATAAGAATGAGTCCGGGGATTCCGTATTCTTCAATGGAAATCCTATCTATTTCTCTTATGATTTCGCGGGTTGCGAGTTTCATGTGTATCGGCTAAAGAGCGTAATAAATTGGTGAATTATAATATATACAATAAACTACCTTTTGATAAATTATACAATCCACGATTTTGCAAGGTGCGAAGAAGGCCGCTATGTATTCTAACACAATGAATAAATTTTTCAGGTCTCGAATCACCAAAAGGATGGGGCAAAATGTTCTAGGTTGTTGCGTGACTTATACAATCCTAGAAGGCTAAAATCTCTCCAGTTTCAATAACTTCTACAGGAATACCTTCTATCTGATTGGATAGAGCCTTTGTGAGTTCGTCGGTTGCTTTTTTCACGTAGACTTGTATAACTCCCTGGGTGCGGGCTTTTTGAGAAAGCCCTACTCCCACTCCCACTACTCCTGGGATACTCAGAAGGGTTTGCTCATGCCGACTCTTCACCTGGATTGCATTTGCTATGATTGGGGAACTCAATGACAATCCCGGCAACGGGCTTGCCGCCTGGCTCGCGCTGCTTGAACATCCTACCATGCTGACCCCAAACGCATTTAAAACGTTTCCAATGGGATTGGCAATGGTAATGCTACTGCTTCCGGCAAAGAGGAGTCCGATGGCACGGGGGCACGTTGCAACGTTTTCGACGATTAACGATCCGGAATCGCCAGCCGCACTAAAATTTCCGGGGCTGATACCGATTTGATTGGTAAACAGGGCGGTCCGACTCCCAATCCCGCATTGCTTATCATAGGTGATATTTACCGTAAGGTTAATTGACTCAATTGTCCCTGTGGTTAGCCCTGTTGTACGACCGCTTTTTTTAACATCCATCCCCACAGCAGGGGCCACGATTGAACTGCTCACCTGTCCAATATCCAGTATGGAACCGCTTTGATCAACTGTCCCTGAGACAACCTGGGCGATGGCCGCATCAATTGTATTTGTGGTGCGGGCTTTAAACTTAATTTTTTTGAACGCGGAGAGGTTGGCTACAGTGTCTCCGACATTCTGAAAACACGTGGGCGTCTGGTCAATTAGCCCGGGCTGAATAATGCCTTCTCCGATTATACCCTTATTTGTTTTTGCCAGGACGTGGTTATTGGTTAGAATAAACTGATTTCCACTGGAATCCTTCACAAGAGCTCCTAATGTTCCACTACAGCAAAATAAAGAACTTATATCATTTATATTTGCACCAGTTGTCCCTAACTGAATGGGCCGCGTCTGGAAGACCTCGTTAGGGTTGCTCTCTGCGGCAATCTCAGCGGAGAAGAATCCTAATAGGAGCAACATCAAAACAGTTGCGCTAAAACTGGCTGGTTTTTTCATGTTTCTATTCCTTGTTATAGGAGTTATAGGACTTCGACTTTATAGTAATCTATAATCCCATTTCAGCAAATACAACTATTGCTACGTGTAATTCCCTGCATTAGTGTGTTATCTCACGAAAATATAGATCCTTGCTGAGAAAACTCCTATTTTAGATACCGATTTCAAGAACTCGGGTGTTCCATCCTATTGAACGGGGGTGGATATATTTTGATATTTTAATAATCCTCTGGGCATCCTATCGGTAAATATATTAAATCAGTTCTCCGATTTTAAATATTGAGAAAAACTCATACCCTATATCTTCCAATACCTTCCTGGCTCCTTCTTCTCTATCCACTATAACCAGAACTTTTTCCACGGTAGCTCCTGCGTTCTCTACAGCATCAATTGCCTTTAGAATTGACTCGCCTGTGGTTGCGACGTCTTCAACGATTGCTACCTTATCTTCCGACATTAAATTTCCCTCAATCAATTTCCCCGTTCCGTGCTGTTTTTCTTCCTTTCTTACAAGGAACCCGCGTATCGGGTGGCCGCTCTGATGGCTTAGTGTTAGGATAGACCCGACAATAGGGTCTGCTCCCATGGTGGGACCGCCCACGGCTGCGATTTCGGAATCCTTGAGAATTTCATCAAAAAACATTTTCCCCACAAGGTGAACCCCCTCGGGTTGGAGTGTGGTGAGCCTGGCGTCTATGTAATAATTGCTCTCCTTTCCCGATGAGAGCTTAAACTTGCCAAGAAGGATTGAGTTTTCTTTGAGAATCTGCTTTAGCCTTTCTCTATCTTCTGACACAATAAAAAATCTAACCCTAGTTATTTTGGGTTGTCAATTTTATTAGAACCATTGGATAAAATAAAATACATTTGCTAAACTAACTTCTACAAATCAAACGGCGAAGAGGAAAAGCAAATGGGCAAATATCCTAAAGGACTTGAGGTTGCGATTGATTACAGGTTTTCTGATGCGGTTTTTCAAAGGAGGTCGAGAAGATTCGGTCTGGGAATGGAGATTGAAAGGGGACCGCTTAAATACAAATCAAAACATAAACCCGTTCCTCTTACGGAACTCGAAGAGGCTATCTTAGTTTGGACAGGGCTTGGAATAAAAAGCATAAACCTTTCCGATTTTCCTCCTCACGTTGGGCTTGACCTTGAAATGCAGTTCACGAGTAAGACCATTCCGGCATTGGGCGACGTTCATAGAACCGAGGTTTTTTATACAAATGATGAAGGCACGTACATGATAAAGATGTACGATAAAAAGCCCGATGACTTCAGGGGTCTCGAGGGATTGAGCTGTCAGGAGAGGGTGGATAGAATTTTAGAATTATTTAAAGAATCGAAGGTAAAAATCGAAGACAGACGCGCCGACCTTCCAAACCGTCCACCCGGAATCGCTTCACACAACCTCTGGAACGTCAATAAACCGGGCACAACCGTTTTTATGCCCGTTACAGACCTGTCGGCCTGCATAATTAATCTCTACTTTTTCTATATGAGACCCGACCACAGGTTTAACTTTGTGGATGAGCTTCACGGGCTAAGACTCCCGGGAACGGCGGGATGGGTTAAAAAGGGGTTCATTGATGAAAAAAAGAAGATGCCCCTTATTGAAGCCGAAATCAGGTTTGCAAACGGATACATTGCGGAGCAGGCTTTTATGGGACAAAACATGGTGCTTGCGCTTCAGACCCTTGGGCTTGGAGGGTGGCTCTTTAGCGGATTTGCGAGCATGTTCATGCTGGGCGGGACACCCATAAATAAGGGTCTCGGATTCAGATTCATAACTCCTAAGGTAAAGGGTGAGACGGGGAACCCAAGCCCTGTGGCGGTTGGAAAGGACGGTCTCTTTGAGGCTTTCTGTCCTCCATATTACAAGAATATGAGCGAGGCTGTCGAAGCCCTTAATGACCTGAAGTGGAGCAACTGGGCGTCACACAAAATGCCATATCTAAACCCGGAAGGGGTAGTGCAGGAGATCGAAAGGCCGAGCAAGGATGAAATTCAGGTTGTGAAGGATATTTGCAACTACGTATACGACACATACGGCAGATTCCCCGCCTTCTCAGACCCGATGTTTCTCAGATTCATGGTTCAAGCTCATCACCTTGATCTGGATTTCTACGACGAGTTCTACCCGCCTGGAGCGTATACGGAAAATCACAAGAACCACTTTAAGCTATGGCATTCTGAAATTTCGGATCCATTTGAAAAATAAAAAATTTTATTCAGCCACTAAGACACCAAGGCACAAAGCAGGAATGGGTTTAAAAATAAAGTCAGGAGCCAGAAGCAGGAATACAAAGACCTACGTTCTAAATTCGAACTTCGTGTCTTAGTGCCTTTGTGGCTAAAATAAACGTGAAAAAGGTTTTTATAACTGCTAATCTTCCGGGAAAGGCTGTGGAACTCTTGAAAAAGGATTTCCATGTCGAGGTGTTTCCCGGAGAGCGCACGCCGACCAGAGATGAACTGCTGGAGGGCGCAAAGGACGCCCATGCTCTAATCACAATGCTCTCCGACAGGGTGGATAGAACCCTTATTGATTCATGTCCTAATTTGAGGGTCGTCTCAAACTGCGCCGTCGGTACTGAGAACATTGACATCCCTTATGCTACAAAAAGAGGGATATTCGTTACAAACACCCCCGGCATTCTTACGGAAACCACGGCGGATTTGGCTTGGGTTTTGATTCTCTCCGTTTCCCGAAGGGTGCTGGAAGGAGATTCTTTCGTAAGAGAGGGAAAATTCATCGGATGGAGACCATCGCTTCTTATGGGGCTGAGTGTCTACGGGAAAACTATGGGCATATACGGAATGGGGCGGATCGGTGCGGCTGTGGGTAGGAGAGCCAGGGGCTTTGATATGGACGTCATATATCACAATAGGAATAGAAACGAAGAGGTGGAAGAGATAGTTAAGGCGAGATATGTGGATTTTTCCACTCTCCTTAGAGAATCGGACTTCCTTGTGATAACCGCGCCGCTTAATGAGAATACACGCGGACGTTTTGGCACTCAGGAATTTCGACATATGAAAAGAACATCTATGATTGTAAAAGTCGGGCGCGGTCAGATTATAAAGGAAAGAGAGCTTGCCCGTGCGCTAAAAGAGGGGATTATCTGGGGAGCGGGGCTGGACGTTTATGAAAGAGAGCCAATTGTGGATGAAGGACTCCTGGGGCTAAAAAACGTTGTTCTTCTCCCTCATCTTGGAAGTGCATCCCAGGAAACGAGGGAAAAGATGGTGGAGATGGCGGTAGAAAATGTGGTTATGGCATTGAGCGGAAAAACGCCTCGAAATCTAATTAACCCATCGCAATTATAATTACTTTTATCCCGACGTGAGGTCAGGAAGAAGGTTTTTGCCTCCTGTGAGCTTCTGCATTGTTTTAAATACATCACTGTTTTGGAATTCGGAGGGGTGAATGAGTTCTACATCTTCATCCTCAAATTGCCTCCCATAAGATATTATAAAAGCCTTTGCCTTGGATACTTGTTGCTTTAAAGAGTCTTCATCGAGTCTGCCAAGTATAAGCTCAACGAATTCTCTACCCCTCTCGTCTCCGTAGAGTTTTATCGCTTCTTCCATAATCGTCTGGTGAACGTCAGGCTCTACTGCTTTGAGCTTTTCTATGTTTTGTTTTGCAGGCTCATGCTCATAGATTGAAATGAGTTTTTTGCATAACTCTTTTACGGTTTTCAGATTCTTGTGTATTAAATCTATCTTCTCTATTAGATTGGACAAGTCCTTATCGTCAGTTTCGGAAAGGTCAAAACCTTTATAATTACCCGGACTCTCGTAATCAAAGTCGTCAAAATCATCTATACTCATTACGCCGACCTCCTCCCTGAACGGGAGAGTTTATTAATTAATTCTAAGCATCTTTAAAAACTTTTCAACTATCTCTCTCCGGGTCACAAGTAATTATGAGGCAAAAAATCGTCCCTTGCTAATATTGACAGTAAATTCCCGTTTTGGTAATCTGACCGTTGTGGAATGGCAAAAGGAAGAGTACATCTGGTCATTCGCGGCAGGGTTCAGGGTGTTTTCTACAGGGCATCGGCGCATGAGAAGGCGATAGAGCTTGAACTTACGGGATGGGTAAGAAATAGGGCGGATAAGACAGTAGAGATTGTCGCAGAGGGTGAGAGAGAAAATCTCGATGCCTTAATCGAGTGGTGCTATATGGGTCCGCCAGATGCTTACGTAACTGGTGTAGATGTAAACTGGGAGCCATACATCGGGGAATTTAGAGAGTTCTTGGTTAAATACAGAGAAAGATAATTTATTGAGGTAAACTGTTTTAACTGACCGGCGGTTTTGGTCAGGAGGAAATAAATGCTAATTAGATGTATACCCGGCGGCTCTTTTCTTACGAATTGCTACATAATTGGAGATGAAGAAGCAAAAGAGGGAATTTTAATAGACCCCGGAAGCCAGGTTAAAGATGTTGTTGAAGAGGTGGAGAGATTGGGATTAAGTATTAAGAAGATCGTAAACACCCATGCCCACATAGACCATGCGGCAGGCGTGGATTACGCAAAGCAGGCTCTCGGAGCCGAGTTTTACCTTCATCCAAAAGAGGAGCCGGTTCTTGAGGCTCTACCTGAGTCTGCAAGGCGGTTTCCTGAGTTCGGCAGGGTTAAGGTTCCGAAGATTGATAAGTACATTCAAGAGGGCGATCTGATCGAGATCGGGAAATACGAGGCAAAGGTAATTCACACGCCCGGCCATACGTATGGTGGGATCTGTCTTTTAATTGACGACCACGTCTTTACCGGAGATACCCTTTTTGCAGGGAGCGTGGGAAGGGTGGATCTTACGGGCGGAACCTCGATGCGCGAGCTTGTCCGCTCGATAAAGATAAAGCTCATGACGCTTCCTCCTTCGTATAACGTCTATCCCGGTCACGGCCCATTTACGACAATCGAGACTGAGAAGGAGACAAATCCGTTTATAGCAGGAGGGGTACTGCTTTTTTAACATGAGAAAACTACTCTTGAGAGTTGTGTTGGTACTGACATTGACTTCGGTAGCCATATATACGTTTGCAAAAGAGTTCTCCGAGTTTGATGAACTCTATAGAGAAAATCAGAGAATAAAGGGCAAAACCGGAGACCTTAAAAATGCCAATGACGATCTCCAAAAGAAAATAGAGAGTCTCAAAAATGACAAACTCTACATAGAAAAGGTAGCAAGAGAACAGCTGGGGATGATTAAACAAGGTGAAAAGGTCTATAAGTTTGAAGAATAAACTTAACCTTTTACTCCGCAACTTTAGTAAAATATATATTTTTGCTCTATCTATCATAATGTTATTCCTGATTTACAAAGGTGTCTTCAGAACCTTCAATCCATATTCGGCTCTATTTGGGTTTCTCCTCATCTCTTCCATAATCTATAAAGCATCCGGTTTAGTAAAAAGCTACTTTAAACGCGAGAAGAAAGAAGTCCGGGTTAAAAGCGCAACAAAGGCAAACGAACCGCTTCCAAATAGAGAGAAAGGGAAGGTAGAAATAGTTCAGTTTAACCCAAGGGAAAATAAAAGGCTTTGGAGCGAAATAAGAGGCTCGATTGAGGTATTGAGCGACCTTGTATCCGCTCACACCATAGTGCTTTATGTAAAAACAAAAGATGGTTTTTTCGAAATCGGGGATTTCATATCGAACAGCGAAAGGTGCATAGATAAGGACCAGAAGCTACACATCCGCGCCGGATACCTTGGATGGGTGGTAAAGACGAAAACCCCGATTCTAGTAGGCGACGTGAAAAATCGTAAAGAGAATCTAATTTACTATACAAAAGATGTTCCCGTAAAATCCTTTCTTGCCGTTCCCCTTATTTATGAAGAGGAAGAAGGCGCAGCTTTCGGGTATGAACCCCTGGGCATACTTTTGGTTGACAGCCTAAAGGAAGACGCCTTTGGAGAGAAGGAGAAGCAGATTGTCTCTCTTGTCTCGGGCAGGATTGTGTCAATAATCAACAAATTCCATCTCTCTCAAAAGGTTCAACTGAGCTCGAAGGAGCTTACGTCTTTCTATGATTTTACTAAAAAGGTTGGCTCTACGCTGGAGCTTGACGTTATATTTAATCACGTAGTAGACACTTTGAGCAGGGTTCTTGAGGCGGATACCTTAGCAATAATCCTTTTGGATAAAGATACAAATACAAGCACGTTAAAGAGAGTCGAAAAAGAAAGACGGGAAGACATTGAAGGTAAAATAGTTCCCCATCAGGATACACTCGTGGGACTGGTCATTGAGACCAAGAAGTACTTTTACTCCGAAGATCTGTCGGCGCGAGAGAAACATAGAAGCGTATTGGGAAAAGAGATAGATTTTGCGTGTGGGATTAAGGATATAAAGTCAATTTTAATCTATGTGCTCAAGGAACCGAAGATACAGCCCGATGAAGAGGAAAATATACTGGGGTGTATTGTAATAGGCAGAAAAACAAAGAAGGTTTTTAACGAGGGAGAAAGGAGCCTTGCCGAGATAATGAGCCAGGAAGCGGCTAAAGCCATCTCGAACTCTCTTTCCTATCTCAAGATAAAAGAGCTTGCTATAACGGATGGACTTACAGGACTTTATAACTATAGATACTTTCATGAAAGGCTCTCGGAGGCGCTTGCACGTTCCGACAGATTTCCGGAAAATGTATCGCTCATTTTGGTAGACGTGGATAAATTCAAACAGCTAAACGACACTCATGGTCATCAGGCAGGAGATATGATTCTTAAATCTTTGGCGCAGGCGATTTCCGGAGAGTTAAGGCGCATTGACATTTTGGCAAGGTATGGAGGAGACGAGTTTGCCATTATACTCCCTCACACGAATGAAAAAGGGGCAAAAAAAGTAGCTGAAAAAATAAGACAAAAGGTAGAAAACATCTCTCTAAAATTCAAAGGACAAGAGATACGCGTTACTATAACTGTCGGCATCTCTACCTATACCGAGAACTCATCTACAAAAGATTCTCTGATTGAAAAAGCAGATCGTGCTCTCTACGAAGCAAAACGCCTCGGAAGAAATAGGGTCGTTCACTACGGAGATATCTTTCTTAAAGAAGTCGTGAGTTAGTCCTAAAAAGATTCTATGCGGGCATCTTTTCCAAAGAAATTTTTCATATCTAAGAAGATACATCCCAGGAAAAGCCTTGGTCAGAGTTTTATGAAAGACCCCTATGTGCTCGAACGCATCGGGGAGATTGCGGAACTCTCGAAAGAGGACGAAGCACTGGAGATTGGCGCCGGGCTTGGGGCGCTAACGCTCTTTTTAGCGGAAAGGGTAAAGAGGGTGGTGACTATTGAGAAGGATGAGAGATTTTTAGAAAAGCTCAGGCAAACCCTTTCTCATCTAAAAAACGTAGAAGTTATCTTCGGAGACGTTCTTCGCCTTAAACTGAGGGGGTTTTATAAGGGAAATAAAATTAAGGTCGTCTCAAACCTTCCCTATAGCATCTCGTCCCCTGTCCTCTTCAAGCTCCTTGAAGAGAGAGATATATTCTCTCTTCTGACTGTTATGGTTCAGCGCGAGGTAGGAGAGAGGATTTGTGCTCAGCCAGGGGGTAGACAGTACAGCTCGCTTTCGGTTCTCATCCAGACCTACATGGATGCAAATATCGAGCTTCATGTCCCACCAGAAGCGTTCTGGCCTCGCCCCAAGGTTCATTCAGTTGTTGTAAAACTAATACCGCTTGAGAGCCCAAGGGTTTACATTTCAGACGAAGAACTTTATAGGAAAGTTATAAGAGCCGCTTTTTCGTCAAGAAGGAAAATGCTTGGTAATTCCCTTCTCTCTATTTTCCCAAGAGAAAAGGTAGAAGAGATTTTAAAAGTGTCGGGAATAGACCGCAAAAGAAGGGCTGAGACTCTGTCCGTAGAGGAATTTGGAAGGCTTGTTCAATCTGCCTGTAAAGTGATTCTGCATGTGTAGAGGAGAACTATCGTATTATGCCCTACAATTATTCCGCTGAATTAGATGGGTATTTCAGATTTGAGTCAATCCTGTAGTGATTATTATCGCAACACTCTACAAGCTTTACAAGCAGGTGATTTTGAATCTCCTTTGCCTTCGATCCAAGCCCGTTTGCCAGTATTGAAAAGACGAGCACGTCTCCGCTGTTTGTAAAGAGATACCCCGAGAGTGTGTTTACATTATTTAGATGACCAGTCTTTGCCATAATCTTGCCTTCAACCTCTGACCTTCTAAACCTCCTTTTGAGGGTTCCGTCAACCCCACCGATTGAGAGAGAGTTGAGAAATTGGGAAGAAATAAGCTGGTTTTTATATGCGTACTTTAAAACCTCTGTCAGGACGTAGGGAGAGACCCGATTCAGGGGAGAAAGTCCGGAGCCGTCAACTATCTCGAACCCGTCTTTTATACCAATTTTGCTAAGGAATTCCGAAATGACCTCGGTTCCCTTGTCCCATGTTCCCGGCGTCCCCTTGAGCTGTGCTCCGAGGGTTTTGGTTATGTTTTCGCCTATTATGTTTACGCTATTTTTGTTGTACTCGGCGACGATCATGTAAAGAGGGTCGGAAAAACTGGTATAGAAAACCTTTGGCAAATTGGGGATTGCTCCTGAGGATACAAACCCTTGCACAGTTATGCCGGCTTCTTCAAGGGTTTTCTTGAAAACGCTACCTGTGTAGGCTGCCGGATTTCCGACGGTTAGTTTAAATGTGTAAGAAGAGACGCGGGGAGATATGCTTCCTTGAAGCATTATGGTTTTTCCCTCTTCAAGCCAAACCGCCATGAGCCTGCTTCTTCTGTTGTTTGTAACTGCTTTATTTATGATATTGACGTTTGCGCCCTGTGGCTCAGTGCTTATAATAGGAATCCTATCGAGTTTTGATGGATAAACGTTTAGGTCGAGTGTGTTATAGTTAAGAGAAAGAGCACTTATTGCGGGACTATAGACATCTCCTTCCCACTGCTTTTTCCATCCCTTTCCGTATCGAACGCCGTCAAAATAGGAATCGTCTACGATAATTCCGCCTGCTACTTGCTTTATACCCATTTTCTTAAATTCATTGGCTATGGATCTTAAACGTTCGGTGCTGAGTGTTGGATCTCCGTACCCCTTGATATAAAGGCCGCCCTGGAGCACACCCCCCGAGATTTTTCCGCCTGAGTAAAACTCGGTCTTGAACCTGTATTCGGGTTTAAGGAGCGAAAGGGCGGTGACCGATACTATTACCTTTGCGTTTGATGCAGGAATAAAAAGCTCGTCGGAGTTATACTCGAATATCTTTTCGTTCGTCTTTAGTGACTTGACGAGAATTCCGAGTTTTCCGTTTCTTGATGCTCTCTTGGGAATGATTCCCGAAAGCTCTTCGGAAAGCTCAGAACTGCTTTTTGATAAAACAACTTGACTTATGGGAAGGAGAAGAACAAACACTAAGAATAAGATGTGGAATCTTCTCATACTAGAGCAAGGATGTTAACATACATCTCAAAAAATTTCAAAGGGTTTTTGGAAAATCTTTAAATTTTTATGTTACGGTGTTGTTGCGAGGAGAAAAAAGGCGAAAAAATGAGATAACTTCTAGTGCGCCTCCGCCCAGTTTTTGCCCATTCCAATATCAACTCGTATCGGCACCCTGAGTTTCCAGGCCCCCTCCATCTCCTTTTTTATCATCCTTGAGATCTCGTCAATCTCACTCTCATGTATTTCAAACAAAAGCTC
>JBLNAE010000095.1:0-33528 GCA_050259195.1 Ignavibacteriales bacterium | reverse complement strand
GAAGTAGGCTCTTTAGAGATGCACTTGAAGGCAAATTTAAAACTGTGCTGGTTTACAAAATTGACCGTATCGGTAGAGACAATCTAGTTACCCTTGAGGCTGTGTTCAAACTCACCAAATTAGGCATAGATATTAAATCCATGACAGAGCTTTCGGACAGGTCTAATCCACAGGGGAGGTTTATCTTTAACCTCTTCGCTAACCTTGCCGAATGGGAGAAGGAACAAATAAGAGAACGGACTATTGACGGAAAATATAGAAAGGCAAGGTCGGGCAGGTTTCCAGGTGGAATTATTCCATACGGATACTTTTTAAATAAAGAAAAGTTCCTTGAAATAAATGAGACCCCAATTCCTGGTTTTAGTCTTTCACCATCCGAATTGGTAAAGCATGTATTCAATTGGATAGGTAAAGAAGGAATGTCAACGATTGCCGTTGCCAAAAGACTCAATACTCTCGGGATTCCACCCACAAAGTGCAATGGAAAATTAGCATCGGCTAATGGAAAGTGGAGGCACGACCGAATCAGAAAAACGGTGGTAAACACAGTTTATATAGGCACGTATGAATACGGCAAAAGAAAGTCCCGAAGTGATAATATTCGAGAAAAAGTATCAATCTCAATCCCATCAATTATTGATGAAGAGCTGTGGTTTAAGGCTCAAGAAACACTTAGAAGAAACCGCAAGTTTGCCAAAAGAAATTCAAAACACTTGTATCTTCTTAAGGGACTCCTTAAATGCAACTTCTGTGGGCATAAGTATTCTGGATGGTCAGAGAACATGGGAACACGTTACTACAGGTGCTACGGTAGGGTAGGGCACTATAAAATGGTTTACGGCGAATGCAGATGGAAGGGAAAGAAAGTAAGAGCAGATTGGATAGAAGGGGTTGTATGGGATGAGATAAAGAGCTGGATTCTTAACCCCGTTACATTGGAAGAGATAATTTCAGAAAAGCTTAAGGAATACCAAAGAGAAAAAGGTAATTCCTTTAAAATGTACAGCAAGCTGAGAGATTCTATTGAAAAGAAGAGGGAAGAAAGGACAAGGATCCTGGAGCTTTATCGGAAAGGCATCATTACATTTGATGATGTTCAAAAGCAACTTGAAGCCGTGGAATCAGAAGAAACACACCTTATAAAAATGGGTGAGGAACTGAAATCAAAGATGGTGGACGGCTTATCTCAAGAAGAATTAACAAAGTGGTTTAGGGAAGAGATAGATAAATACGGGGATCAACTTGAGAATGGCTCTATAGTGTTTGAAGACAAACAGAGGTTAGTTCAGACATTGGTAAGAGAGGTCCGAGTAAACATGAACGGAAGGAAGGTTAGTCATCCCTCTCTAATAGAAACAATACCTTTTAGAAAAGAAATAGAACCTATATCCTCGAAGGACGCTTCAATAGCAACCATCTATTCTAGAGATAAAAATGATAATGAAAGAGAGTTACAATCAGATTACAGTACAAATTTTGCAGATGTAATTTACCACTTCCCATTTCCACCAAAAGAGCTTAGTGCTACTGTTAATAGTATACCTCGGTGAGGGGGCGCTTCTGTCACCCGGCGGGAAGGGTGTACGCACGGCTTCTGTGAAAGCGGAAACGGCTCTTGATCTAATCACGCTTGGCCGTGATGATTTCAT
Organism: Ignavibacteriales bacterium; assembly: GCA_050259195.1. Lineage (GTDB taxonomy): Bacteria > Desulfobacterota_D > UBA1144 > Nemesobacterales > CSP1-2 > PSLL01. Next base: position 31,879 of record JBLNAE010000095.1, on the reverse strand, counting down.
GCGACTATCGGAATCTTTGGGAGCGCTACAAAAGGAACTTCACCGATCCATGTTGGCCCGCAGCGGCTACCAGAGATTTATGGAAATGGTAAAGCAGGAATCCTGGTTTGCGCTTGCGAAGGTTTCCGATGTCATGTCCCGGCCTGCCCAGACTCTTCCGCTAACTCTCACCCTTGAGGAAGCCGTGGAGCGGTTCCATGTAGGTAAACCGGGGTACCCGGTGGTTGACGAAAATGGGACTCTATGCGGCTATTGCGGCCGCTCTGAACTGTACGAGGCGCTGATTTCAATTAAAACCCCCGTATCTGACTTTATGCGGAAGGATTCACCCACAATCATTGAGAATCAATCTCTGGTGGATGCAACGCTGGTGCTTATGCATGAGCAGATTGAAATACTCCCCGTTGTCTCCTCCGATGGCAGCGGAAAGGTAGTGGGAGTTTTGAGCCTGATTGATGTATTTGGAAAGGTGCTTGAGCTTTTAAAGACACAGCAGAAATGAAATCGGCTATTCTGAAGGGATATGTGCCTCCTTCCCGCTCGATTTTTACTTTCATATTTCTTCGGTTGGGGTTTAGGTGTATAACCGATAATTGTCATCTCGATTATAAGGGCGAACGACGGCAATAACAGGCTATCGGTTGCACTGTTTTCCCTTGACATCATCTGGCTCTAATATATTCTTTTTTTATAATTGGAGGTTCTTAAAACATGAGAAAATCGTTAGAAACGGTTGTGCTAATTTTCGTTGTTATGTCGCTTGTTATTTCAACATTCCCGGTTCGGAAAACTCAGGCGGCGGAGCTTGCATCTTTAGCCGACCTCGTTAAGAGATTAAAGCCGTCTGTAGTGAACGTCAGCACTACGAGCGTTGTAAAAGGGGGGGGAAGCCCATTTGAATCGCCTTTTGGAGGTGGCGAGCAAGACCCATTTGAAGAGTTTTTCAAAAGGTTCTTTGGGGACGTTCCTCAGAGAGAATTCAGACAGAGGGGACTTGGCTCTGGGTTCATTTTAAGCGAGGATGGTTACATTGTAACAAACAATCACGTTGTGGAAAAAGCGAGTGATATAGAGATAATCCTGGAAGATGGAGAAAGATACAAAGCCAAGATTATAGGAAAAGACACGAAAACGGATGTGGCGCTCCTTAAGATTGAGCCTAAACATAAACTCCCGGCTGCGGTGCTTGGAGACTCATCTAAACTTGAGATTGGAGATTGGGTAATTGCGGTGGGGAATCCGTTTGGACTGGGTCACACTGTTACTGCCGGAATAGTTAGCGCGGAGGGCCGGTCTCTGGGGCTTGGCCCCTATGACGATTTTATTCAAACCGACGCCGCAATAAACCCGGGAAACAGCGGTGGACCTCTTTTTAATCTTCAGGGACAGGTCGTCGGCCTCAACACCGCAATCGTCGCCGGAGGTCAGGGGATAGGCTTTGCGATACCAATTAATTTGGCAAAGAGCGTAATAACTCAGCTAAAGAGCACAGGAAAGGTGGTGCGCGGATGGCTTGGGGTTTTGGTGCAGCAGATAACCCCGGATATCGCAACGGGCTTGGGACTCTCCGAGCCTAAGGGTGCACTGGTTTCGGATGTAACTCCGGGCAGCCCTGCGGATAAGGTTGGCATAAAGAGGCAGGATATTATTACGGAATATAACGGACAGCAGATTAACGATATGCAGGAGCTTCCAAGATTGGTTGCTGCAACTCCTCCCGGAACGGAAGTGACATTGAAATTCCTGAGAAACGGAAAAGAGCAAACCGTGAAATTAAAGCTCGGAGAGCTTCCCGAAGAGGTTGCCAAGTCCGGTCAAGGAGGGCAGCAGGTTGAACAAAACCTTGGCCTTGTCGTTCAAGAAATTAGCCCTGAAATGCAGAGGCGTCTTGGGATCCAGGATTCCCAGGGGGTTATTATAACGAATGTGGAATCCGGAAGCATTGCAGAAGAAGCCGGGCTTCGTCCAGGAGATATAATTCTCGAAATAAACAAAAAGCAAATCAAGAACCTTGATGATTACAGAAAAGTGATAGACTCTGTTAAATCGGGTCAAACTGCGCTTTTGCTTGTAAAAAGGGATAAAAATACGCTCTACGTCGCCCTCAAGGTTGAAGGCAATGCCAAGGGTTGAAGACAGATTAAGGGAGATTGGGATTGAAATCTCTCCGCCTCCGTCACCGCAGGGGGCTTATCAGCCGGCTGTGATTTCCGGGAATCTTATATTTATCTCCGGCCAGCTTCCCCTCAAAGAAGGAAAGCTCTTATATAGAGGTAAGGTTGGATCCGGGGTCTCAATTGAAGAGGGAATGGAGGCGGCAAAGCTTGCCGCGATAAACTCCCTTTCTGTAATGAAGGGTGAGCTTGGCGACCTCGGAAGAATTAAGAGGATTGTAAAGCTAACCGGATACGTCAGTAGCGCCCACGGATTTGATATGCAGGCAAAGGTAATAAACGGCGCATCTCAATTTTTCTATGACGTTTTTGGAGATAGAGGTAGGCACGCCCGCGCTGCAGTCGGCGTTTACGAACTTCCACTTGGCGCTCCCGTAGAGATAGAGGTCATTGCGGAGATTTCTTAGAAAACTTAATTAACTTAGGTAGGGGCAATTCATGAATTGCCCCTACTACCTTTATGCCCAAAATCAAAGGAATTTTCATTTATTCAGACTATCCATCAATGGCGTTATCAATTGAGAGGATAATTGATCATCTCGGGAATTATGGGCTTTTGGTTCAATATCGGGGAAACATCTTTAAATTCTTAGACCCAACTGCGGAAGAAGCGATAGAGTTAAGCAGTAGAATCGCAGGGGGAAGGGTTCCGGACATATCCGCACCGATTGATGAAATCCGAGAGCCGATTTATGGGGAGATTGACGTTGAGCTAAAAAGGCTTAGAGACGACGGAAGCGCTCTCGGAGTGCTCTATGACGGCCTCTGGATTCAGAGGATTTTTTATAAATACATGTCCCGGAGAAGGCCAGAAGAGTTTAAAAGCGGATATATTCACATAATCTTTACGAGCAGGCTTTTTGGAACATTTGAGACAGGAAGGTATCATGGGAGAGTTATACTTACGGGACTGCCGTCTTTAATCTCAACCTCAGGAATAGTCGAGGCTCCTGCAAGGCCGAAGGACTACTACTGGCTAAAAGCAGGATTTATACGGGCGGGAAAAGACATCCGGGAACTTGATCTGCTCTATAAAGGGAGGTTTGTTGAATATGACGACTCGAGAATTACTGAAGTTTTAGGTGCTTATGTACTTCAATCCATTTTTTATGAACTTAGTGGAAGTCCTTTCTGCGATAATCCTGCCTGCTGCCTTTATAACTCTCACTGGCAGGAAGAGGTCTTAACGACCCAGGTCGGGGGAAAGCTATGCGGGGAACATGCTAAACTATTAATGGTATAAAAGAAAAACTCTTCTAAGCTGTTCCGTCAATAGCTCTTTTTTCCTTTCACTATCGGATGCTAAGATAATTTGTGGGCTGATTCTGGGCTTTTCTTCTCCGATGAATACTGGCAATGCCACCGAGGAGCGGGGTTGCGAGTGGATTTTATGCTTCGCCAATAGCCTTTTTTTCCCACTGGTTCTCAATTTATTACTTATTCCTTGTATTGTCTGTTTTGAAGAAATCATCCTTTCTTCAAATTCGATATATCTAAACGGCGTTGCCTCTTTTAGCGTCTCCTCTGAGTTGCCATCAAGATGTAGAGTCTCAATTAAAGCTAATCTAAGTTGACTAGAGCCATTATCAGGTGTTGAAATATAATGAGGCGGTGAAATGCTCTTGTGTCCTTTCTCATAACCAAAAACAAAAAAAATGATCATAGGTAAAACTATACTTAAACTCAGCAGAGCAAAGGAGTTACTCTTAATTAGAGGTAGAATGCTCCTTAATTCTCTTATTGTCACATTGAGGCTTTGCATAAACTCGCTTGTCATTTGATATTGGTTTCTTAGATTCTTAGAAATAGCAGGGGGGATAATCTGAAGAGATGTGAAATCTCTGAGGCGTTTCTTCTCCACGTTACTTTCGTGAAGCATTTTAAATGCGGCGGTGCCCTCCTTTATCTCTACCTCTTGGATTTGAGGAATTGGTTCAAGTCTTATTTTTCCCTTTTCCAATATCTTGTATCCGCTCTCTGTATAGGTTACTACACAGTTCTTATCGTATCGCTTTTTCCCTTCATAAAGAGCCATGTCCGCATGGTGAAGCAACTCCTTCGGCTCTCTTACATTTACGGATGAATAGGCTGATATACCAAATGTAGCCGTCACCTGTATTTCTTTCTCATTATAGGGAAAAATGAGGGTTGAAATAGCGCGATGTATACGCTCTGCAATTATTACTGCATTCTCTAGGGTTGTATGCGTAAATAAGACAGTAAATTCTTCTCCGCCGTATCTAGCAGCTATATCCACGTGTCTGACTGTTTCTGATGTAAGCCTGCCAACTTGTTTTAACACTTGGTCTCCGAAAATGTGGCCGTATGTGTCATTAATGAGTTTGAAGTTATCTATATCAAAGATGCAAAGTGATAGGGGAACACCATAGCGTTTAGCCCTCTCATACTCTTCGCTAAGACGATTCGTGAAATAACGCTTGTTAAAAAGCCCAGTAAGCTCATCTCTGATTAATGTGGCTTTTAACTCTTCTTGAACTAAGACTCTCTCTAAGGCCGTTCCCACTGTTTCAGAGAACAGGTCTAGAATTTCTTTATCCTGAAGAGTAATTATCCCGCCGCTTGTCTTTCTATCTACTTCAAAAACAACCCAGACCCGCCCTTTTACCTTAATTGGGATTACAACAAAAGAATGTGGACACGCCACCTTCTGTAGCCCCGCGAACTTAGACGACAACCTCGGCTCAGGCGAAACTTCTTCTCTCTCAAAGACGGCAACTCCTTCTCCTCTAATGACCGCCCTTCCAGTGGCTCCTGATTCTTCGGACAAGGGGAGTTTAAATCTGGGTACTTCTTCAATAAATCCAACGTAACACACAAGAGAAAGTGTGCTTCTCTCCCAGTTTACCTTTCTAACCGTTGCGCGATTAAAACCAAAATGGTTAATTAGAGCTTCTGTAAGGTATTTATAAACTTCTGGCTCAGTTGTCGCTTTTGCAACTTCATTAATGGCTAGTTTTACTCTAGTCAGATAATCTGAAAACACATCTCTAATTATACTCTCAACTATAAATTAAGAAAATACCGGGGGCGTCGTCTAAATATTTTTGTATATGGACGATGTTAGAAGGGGTTCATCTAATTTTTTGCCTGTTGTGTAGGGGCAGGTTTGTGAAAACCTCTGCCCCTACACAGCAGTATGATTGATAGGTTTAAGCTCTAGCCTGGTCTTGGAGCCTATTTATCGCGACCTCGGCGGCTTTCTTTCCTGAAAGAAGCATTCCGCCGAATGTGGGTCCCATTCTTGGAAGTCCGTATGTGCTGTTTACCGCCATTCCGCATGCGATTAAACCCGGAGCGACCTCGCCCGTGTATTCAACGAGTGCATCCTCGGACCTTTCCACCCACATAGAGCCGTGTCCGGGAAGCTTTTTAAAGAGTCCCTGTTTTGCCAATCTTGAAACCAGATAAGCATCGTGTCCTGTCGCATCTATTACGAGCTTCGACTCAAGCGCAATCGGATCAAGGCACGTAATTTCCTTAGGCATATTTGATATAGGAGACCAATTTACAACCACCCCCGCCACGCGACCGTTTTCCCTGTAGACAAGGTCATCGAACATAGTCATGTTTGCGACCTTTACTCCCGCCTCACACATTGATGCGATGAGTTTGGAGCAGGCATAGGGGCCGTCTGCGACATAAAGCCCATCTGAAATTTCTTTGTATGGAACCTCTATTTCATCAAGCACCTTTTGCCCCGGATCTCTTACCGTAATTTTATTCATAAGGTATCCGCCTATCCAGAATCCGCCGCCCAGATAATTCATTCTTTCCACCAGGAGGACTTTATATTTCTTTTTCGCAATGTCTTTAGCCGCCACAAGACCGCTGGGGCCTCCGCCTACAACTATCACATCGCTTGCCACGTAATCGGAAAATTCTCTTGAAAACTCATCCACGATGGCCCTTGTAATCTCTTTCTCGCCCACGGGTGCAAAAAGCCTTTGCTTTTCAACCATGATAAAACTACCTCCCGTTAATAAAATCTCGATTGTCAAAATTTAAGCCTATCACAACTACAGGAGTCGTCAAGTTAATTTGGAGGAAAGATGTTGACAAAACCGCAGTCGGTTTATAGATTTATAATTCAATTGGGAAAAGGAATATCAGCTAAATTAAATACACGAGGAGGCAAATTAAGAATGGCTAAGTTTATCTTTAGAGCGTGCATTTATTTAGGTGTATCGGTATTTATTACTGGCGGCTTGGCAAGAGGGGTGTTTGCGGGGATTGTAATGGAGCAGGTAGGATACGAAAAGGGCAGCTCTCAGAAGAATAAAGAGACAATCTATATTTCTAAGAATAAAGTCAAATCTGTCTCAGAAGGTGGACATGAAATGACAATATTCGATTTAAATACGGGCGAGATGACTCTGACGAATGACGAAAAGGAAACATATGTTGTCGCAAAGCCAGAGGAGCTTTTCCAGTCTGCCCAGGATGCTATGGCTAAGGCAAAAGCCCAGATGGAAGAGCAGATGTCAAAGCTTCCGCCTGAGCAGAGAGCCAAGATGGAAGAGATGATGAAATCTCACGGATTTAAACAGCCGGGAGTTTCAAAGCCTGAGGAATTGACATTAAAAGCCACGGGGACAACTGAAAGCATTGCGGGATATAGCTCTCGGAAATTTGAAGTTTATAAAAACGGCAAACTTGACCGGGAAATCTGGACAAGTAAAGACGTTATCCCCGATAACGAACTCGATCCAAAGAAGATGGCGGACTATATGAAAGAAATGCAACAGATGTCCGCTAAATTTAATCCGGAGAAAGAGGGGACAGGCTCCGGCTTGAGCAAACAAACAAAGATTTATAACCAGATTTACGAAACCGGATTCCCCATGAGGTCTGTGGATCATTTCTCTGATAGCGGCGCCTATATCGAGGAGGTAGTGAGCGTGACCAAGACCGATATACCGGATAAAGAGTTTCAGCCGCCGGCAGGCTTTAAGAAGGTTACTCTTCAGCAGATGATGTCATCGGAGTAAGAAATAAATAGGGGCGGGTTTGGAACCCGCCCCTTGCTATCCTTCTTCTCTTACCACTTCGACCTTAATATTTACTATTACGTTGTGGTGGAGTCTTATCGGAACCTCGTGCACTCCCAGGGTTTTAATCGGCGTATGAAGTTCGATGTCCTTTTTAGAAATATCAAACCCCGATCTGGAGAGGGCGTCGGATATGTTTTGAGATGTTACCGAACCGAAGAGCTTGTCCTCTTCGCCGACCTTGACGGGAATGACACAGGAAATTCCCTGAAGACTGGCCGCCAAGCCTTCGGCTTCGGCTCTTGCATTATCCTCTTTTTTCTTCAGGGTCTGTCTTTTTTGTTCCCATTCTTTTAGATTCGCGGATGTTGCCTCAACCGCAAACCTTCTTGGAAATAGGTAATTCCTTGCAAAGCCCTCTTTTACCTCTTTTGTTTCTCCCTTTCTTCCAATGGATTCCACATCAGCTATAAGAATTACCTTCATTTCTAATACCTCCTGTAAAGGGCAAAAAGAATATGCCACAAAGACACCAAGAATGATGTAGAGAAGCAAAATTTTGTGTCTCTACTAATTTAGTGAAGCACTGTAAATGGAAGAAGAGCCATAACGCGCGCCCGCTTTATCGCCGAACTAAGCTCTCTCTGGTGGTATGCACAAAGACCGGAGCTTCTTCTGGGCACTATTTTCTTTCTCTCATTTATAAACTGAGAGAGAAGGTCAACCCTTTTGTAATCAATCTCGGTCGCTTCGGCACAGAATCTGCAGACCTTCTTCCTTACAAAGAACTTTTTTTCCTTTGTGTTTTCCCTTTCCATTATTGTACGCCTCCCTCATGAGCGCCCGACTCAGATGCCGCTCTCTCCCTTAGGGCTGCCTCTTCTTTTATTCTTACTGTCATGAATCTCAGCACATCGCCGCCGAAGAATCTCAGATTCTTCTCTACGTCGGATACGGCGCTTCTGAGGGATTTATAGACCAGTATGTAGTAAGCCCCCTTATTGTACTTCTCAATCCTGTATGCGAGATTTCTATCAGCCCACTTCTGGGACTTAAAAATCTCACCTTCATGGTTTGATATTGCCTCTTTGAGCCTTCCCTGCACTTTGTTCAGTTCATCTTCGGTGAGGTCGGGCCGCGTGAGGTAAAGCGTCTCATAATAACCTACATCGGTCATTAAATATACCTCCCATTTTGGACTCTCCGACCCCGGGCTTAGACGCTACGAACTAATCCCGGAGTAACGGGTTTAAATTTTAAACCTGAAGTATACCATATCCCCATCCTGAATTTCATAATCCTTGCCTTCTATTCTTAAAACTCCCGATTCCCTTGCCGCCGCATCCGAGCCGGACTTTACATAGTCTTCATAAGACACTACTTCAGCCTTGATAAATCCCTTCTCAAAATCGGTGTGGATTTTTCCTGCTGCCTTCGGAGCCTTAGTTCCCCGCTTTATGGTCCATGCGCGAACCTCAATGCCGTTTGTCGTGTAGAAGGTTATGAGATCGAGCAACTCATACGCCGCTTTTATAAGCCTTCTGAGACCCGACTCGCTTAGATTCATCTCATTTAGAAAAGCCTTGCTCTCCTCTTCTGAAAATTCCGATAACTCTGATTCAAGCTTGCCAAATATTGTGATAACCTGTGCTTTTTCCTCTTCTGCCATTTTCTTTAGAGTCTCGATGTGCCTTTCTTTTCCGTCCCTCTCTTCGAGGTTCCCTACGTAAAGAACCGGCTTATCTGTAAGCAGGTTCAACTCGCCGAGAATCTTCTTCTCCGCTTCTCCTTGAGATGAAAAAAGCCTCACTGTCCTCCCACCAGAAATATGGTTTTTTAACCTTTCTAAAAAACTGAGTTCTGTCTGCGCTTCCTTGTTCCCCGATTTAGCCACTTTCTCTATTTTCCCTATCCTCTTTTCTACTGTCTCAAGATCGGCAAGAAGAAGTTCAAAGTTTATTATCTCTACGTCCCGCTTAGGGTCAATGCTCTCCGAGACGTCCGCCGAGTACAGATCAAAAAATCTCACAACGTGAATCAGGGCATCAACCTCTCGAATGTGTGCAAGGAATCTATTTCCAAGCCCTTCGCCTTGGCTCGCTCCTCTTACGAGTCCTGCAATGTCAATGAATTTAAGTGTGGCCGGCACAACCTTCTCAGGTTTTATAATCTCTGCAAGCTTTAACAATCTCTCATCGGGGACATTAACAATTCCGATATTCGGGTCAATTGTGGTAAATGGATAATCCGCCACGAGCGCCTTGGCAGATGTTAAGGCATTGAATATGGTTGATTTCCCGGCATTGGGAAGTCCTACGATCCCACAGCTAAGACCCATGATTTTAAAAAAGATACAAGACACAAGATGCACGATACAGGATAAATACATCATGCATCTTGTGTCTTGTATTCTGCATCTTTCCTGTTGAACTTGTTCATTGCGCTCTCTAGCCCTCGGAGTATGATTTCCAAAACCGCATCTGCGGCTCTAACTACCATATCTTCCATTATTCTTTTTTCCTCTTTCCCAAACCCTGAAAGCACATGGCCGATAACCTCGGACTTCTGCAACGGTTTTCCCACTCCTACTCTCACTCTCACGAAACCGCTGTCTCCCAGGCAATTTACTATAGACCGGACTCCCTTATGCCCTGCGCTTCCGCCTCCTGTTTTTATTTTCATACTTCCAAGAGGCAGGTCAATTTCGTCATGCACTACGATTATGTCTTTCAGGGAGATTTTAAAAAATTCTACGGCGTCCGAGACAGCATCACCGCTCAGGTTCATATATGTCTGGGGTTTGAGGAGTATGATTTTTTTTTCTTCTAAGAGCGCTTCGGCGAAGAGGCTTCTAAAGCCTTTTTTCTTGAGACTAATTCCGAGCCTCTTTGCAATCTCGTCTACCACTATGAACCCAACATTGTGCCTTGACGAAGAGTATTCTTTTCCGGGATTTCCAAGTCCGGCGACTAAAATCATTATTCAGATTATTCCTCACCGCCCTCCTCCTCGGCTTCGGGCTCGGCTTCTCCCTCTGCGCCCTCAGCCGGAGCGGCGGCCTCGGCAGCGGCGGGTTTAACCTCTTCCATCACAGGCGAAAGAATCGTTATTATAGTCTCGTCCGGGTCGTGAAGAACCGTAACACCTTCAGGAAGTGTCAGGTCGCCAATGTGTATTGAATCTCCAATCCCAAGCTGGGACACGTCAATCTCGATAACGTTCGGAATGGAGGCGGGAAGACATTCAACCTCAATTTCTCGAAGGATTTCCTCAAGAATTCCGCCTTCCTGAATCCCCGGGGCCTTCCCCACAACCTCAACCGGAACCTTCACCGTTATGAGTTCCTTCATAAGAATTTCCTGAAAATCAAAGTGTATAGGTCGGCTCGTGAGGTTATCGTATTGAACATCTCGAAGAAGAGCTATTTTTGTAATCTCTTCTCCGTCGCCCTTTACGTGAAGCTCAAGAAGGGTGTTTTCTCCGGCTTCTGTAGATAGGGCTTTTTTAAGATCAATGGGATTTACCGTTAATGAAATTGGTTCCATTTCTCTTCCATAAAGCACGGCGGGGATGAACCCTTCCCTTCTGATTTTCCTTGCCGCGCCCTTTCCCACTTCATTTCTTTTTGTTACGAATAAAGTGCTTTGTGCCATTTTAACCCCTTTTAAAATTCAAATAAAGTGCTTATTGACTCTCCGGCGGCTATTCTTCTTATCGCCTCGCCGAGGAGTTCCGCGATGCTGAGAACCCTAATCTTTTTGCATCTCTTTGTTTCTTCCTTAGGCGGAATCGTATCGGTTATTATGACCTCTTCTAGCACCGAATCTTCAATTCTCTTAATCGCGTCTCCTGAAAGCACTCCATGTGTACAGCAGAGGGCTACGCGATTTGCTCCCTCTCTTGATAGAGCCTTGGCGGCTTGAACGGCGGTTCCGGCGGTATCTACCAAATCGTCAACTATAATTGCCGTCTTTCCTGAAACGTCTCCGATAACATTCATTATCTCGGCTACGTTCGGAGCCGTGCGTCTTTTATCCGTCATTGCCAGCCCGACATGGAGTCTCTTTGCGTATTCTCTTGCCCTCTCCATTCCGCCTGCATCGGGGGATACAAAGACTATTTCGCCGTTATTGTATCTCTTCTTTAAATAACTGATAAGGACCGGGGCGGCGTAAAGATGGTCAACTGGAACATCAAAAAAACCCTGAATCTGCCCTGCATGGAGGTCTACGGTAATGACCCTATTTACTCCCGCTTTGGCAATAATATCGGCAACGAGTTTTGCCGTAATCGGTGCTCTTGGCTGAACCTTTCTATCCTGCCTTGCATAACCGTAGTAGGGAACGACAGCGGTAATCGCCCCAGCAGAGGCTCTTTTCAGGGCATCTGTAATTATAAGAAGCTCCATTAGGTGTTCATTTACGGGAGGACAGGTTGACTGAATGACAAAGGTGTGCGATCCGCGAACGCTTTCCGCAATCTCCACAAACACCTCGCCGTCGCTGAACCTTCTAATCTCGGCTTTGCCGGGAGAAACGTCCAGGTACCTGCATACCGCCTCTGAGAGAGAGACGTTTGATGTTCCACTAAATATTTTTGGGACTCCCATCGGTTGAAAGTAAAAAACGCTATTTAGTTTTCTATTGCAAAAAACCTATTATAAAATATATAGAAGATAATTCAAGTTTTGTAGATTTATAGATAATACGAGGCAATCGGTTTTGGTAACTATAGCGACTGATAAAGAAAGGGCATTCATCTTATCCCAAAGGATTGCGAGAATGGCGACAGCGGATAAATCAGGAAGGCCGCTTGTCGTTCCGATATGCTACGCTTATGATGGCAGGTGCTTCTATACGCCTATTGATAAAAAGCCCAAGCGCGTATCCGTGGGAGGGCTAAAGAGAGTAAGAAACATATTGGAAAATCCAAATGTATCAATTGTAATTGACAGGTATCGTGAGGACTGGACTAGGCTCTGCTATGTGATTATTCACGGCAGAGCCGAACTAATAGAAGAAGGAGAAGAATACCTCGACTCGCTGAGACTCCTGTGCGAGAAATATCCTCAGTACAGGAATATGAATCTTTCTAGATTAAATCTGCCTGTAATTAAAATCGCTTCTGATCGAATAACATCGTGGGGTGCTGTTTAAAGCTAAATAAAATCCTGTCTCTCTTCTCTTATTACCAGATATGCCGCGCCTAACAGTCCCGCATCGCCGCCGAGGGTTGATTTTTTAACCCGAACCCTCTCCATTGGAGCGCGCAGGCCTCTTTTTTTCGCTTCACCTACTACTTTATCTATAAATAATTCCCAGGCGTCTGAAAGCCCGCCTGAGATAACAATCATCTCTACGTTTAAGAGATTTACGAGACTCGCTATCGCTACGCCCAAGGCTTTTCCAAATTCTTCCCAGATCCATAGGGCGAATTTATCGCCTTCGAGTGCCGCCTCTCTCACAATTTCGGGAATCCTTTCTTTAGGAGAACTTTCAACCTTTTCTCTGAGTACGGTTTTTACGCTCTTGTTTTCTAAACCCTCTTTTACCATTCTTCCTATCCCTACGGCGGAGGCTAATGTCTCAAGGCATCCCGTGTTTCCGCAGTTGCATTGTGCTCCGTCAGGAGAAATCGTCATATGCCCCACTTCCCCCGCCATTCCGTCCGCTCCGCGCCAGAGTTTTCCATCAAGGATTATTCCACCGCCGAGTCCTGTTCCTATTGCAAGAAGCACGAGCGAATTTACGTCGTTTCCCGCGCCCTTCCACAACTCTCCAAGCGCGGCGCAGTTGGCATCGTTTTCTACAAGCACCGACATGTCCTTCCCAATATTCTCCATAAGAACGTTCCTAAGGGGATAGTTATGGACATGCAATATATTGGGAGCCTGAGTTATTATTCCCTTTGCCGAATCTATTATTCCTGGAATTCCAATCCCCACGCCGTCTATACTTTCCCCTTTTCTAATCTCCTCTATGAGATTTCCTAAGTTCTCAATGACTAAGCCTATTCCCTTATCCGCTCCGGACGGAACACTGAGCCGTTTGGTTATATTTCCGCTCCCGTTGACCAAAGCGCCCCTTAGATTTGTGCCGCCTATATCAACACCAATTACTTTCTTTTCTTTCATTATTTATCGCCGTAATTGGCTATGTAGGGGCAATTCCCTCTGATTGCCCATTACTCTTTAGGGGTCTCACCACGAAGGAAGATGCGGTTCGACTAGCTCACCGCAGGCTTTGATCTATAGGATGTGCTTTCCCCAAAGTGGGAGCAACCGGCCGATTGCCCTACAATTCGCTAACCACCAATTAGCCTTTTGTATAGCTCCAGATACTCTTTGCTTGACCTTTGCCAGGAAAAATCCTCTTTCATCGCTCTTGAGACAAGCTTTCCCCACTCCTCGCGGTTTTCGTATACGGAGAGCGCTCTGGTGAGGACATTAAAAAAACTCACCATTGAAAACTCGTGAAATACAAATCCATTTCCGTTCTCTTTATGGTTTGTGTAATCCCTTACCGTATCTAAAAGACCTCCCGTCGCCCTTACAACGGGAATGTTTCCGTATCTTAAGGCAATCATCTGACCAAGCCCGCATGGCTCGAAACGCGAAGGCATAAGAAACATATCACAGCCCGCATAGATTCTTCTTGCCACTACATCCTTAAATCCGAAGACTACGGATAAGTTTCCTCTGTATCTGGGCATTGCATTCTCAAGCATGAGCATGTATTTTTCATCGCCTGAGCCAAGAATCGCTACCTGAAATCCCAGATCAAAAATCTGAGGAAGCGCATCAACCACAAGGTCTACGCCCTTTTGCTCGGCAAGCCTTGAGACCATCCCAAGGAGCGGTTTTCCTTCATCGGCGCTGAGTCCGAGATCATTTTGAAGCCGGGACTTATTTTTTAATTTGCTCCCAATGTCCCCAACGCCGTAGTTTACGTAAAGGGCTTTATCCGTTTCCGGATTCCATGCCTCGTAGTCAATCCCGTTTAAAATCCCTACCAGCTTATTTGAATCTTGGGAAATCCACCTCAGAACACCGTCCAAGCCGTATCCATATTCAGGCGTTTTTATCTCCTGAGCATAAGTCGGGCTTACTGTAGTAACCACATCCGAATAGATTATGCCACCCTTGAGAAGATTTACCTTTCCATAGAATTCAAGACCCTGAGGCCTAAACAGATCAGGCGGGAGTCCCAACTTTTCAAATACCTCTTTGGCGAATAATCCCTGATAAGAGATGTTATGAATTGTAAAAACGAGCTTTGAGTTTATGAAAAACGAATCGTCTTTTAAATGCTTTCTCCCTTTTAGCGATATAGGAACAAGAGCCGTCTGCCAGTCGTGGCAGTGAATAATGTCGGGCTTGAAATTAAGCGCTTTTGCAATCTCAAGAGCTCCGAGCGAAAGAAATCCGAATCTCAAATCGTTATCTGTGTAATCGCCCTGGGGCATGCTGTATATGTGCTCGCGGTCGAAGAAACTGTCGTTCTCAACCAAGTAGACCGGAACGCCATTTAAATTAACCTCTTTTATCTTTCCCTTAAAGACAAGCCAATCAAGCGAGACCGCGATCTCTTTCTTCAGACTTTTTACGTTTATATTGAGCCTTTTTAGATTCTCTTTTACGTGGCGGTAAAGAGGGATGACTACCCTCACATCACATCCCAGGTTTTTAAGCTCTTTTGGTAGAGCGCCTACAACATCGGCAAGCCCTCCTACTTTGGCAAGCGGCTCCATCTCAGGGGAAACAAAAAGTACTTTCATTATTCCTCCTCAAATTTTGACGGTGATCTAAAAAATCAAAATCTTTGCTTCTAATATTATCACCGTTTAAGGCTTTTCTAAATATATTCGTTAAATTTTGAAATCTCCCAACCGGGTAAAATTGTAGGGGCGAATCTTGTCTGTCCTGAGACTATCGAAGGATATTCCCTCATGATGAGGGTAACCGCAAGGATTGCTCTACAATTGCTTAGACTCTATGGTGCTCCTGCTAAACCTGAGTTTTTCTCCCAACCGGAAAATCATCTCTGATTCATCTCCCAAGAGAGCCTTTCTGTCAATTAATCTCCAGAATAGATTCTGTATTTCCCATATATCTAAGTTTAATTTAAGCCTCTCGCCAAACTCAATTACTCGTAAGACATCTTCTATCTTTCTCGGTTCATAATATTTCAACAAGGACTCCATGTTTTTCTCTCCCAACTTCTCTAAAGCCTTTTTCAGCCCCTCCCAATTTACTTCACATACCAATTTGTTTTCCTCCTCACGAACCCTGAGAGCCAATTCTTCGATGTCTTTAATGCCCGTTTCTCCCGCAAGCAATTTGATTACGGCATGGGATATGCGGGAGTTTAGGGCAAACTCAGTTGCTATCTTGAGGGTGGAGGGAATAGGAGCGTTTATGCTCCGGAGAAAGTGGAGGAGTTTTCTATTTTCTTCATAAATTCTCTCGTAAATATCCGTGTATCGAGAGAGCGTGCTCTCCAGCAGAAACTCCGCGATCCTTCTTCTCTCATCAATGAACAAATCCTTCAGCGTATAGTAATCGCCGGTAAAGTGCACATCCATCGCCCGGATAACTTCGGTAATGGAATGACTAATAAACATTTCAAAAAGTTCTCCTTTTAATCTCTCATAGTCAGGGAGATCGAGGAAACCTTTTATTGAGCATCTGAAATCGTATCCGCCGAAGTACAGGACGCCGAATACTGCCTGAGTTGCCTCCCATACGATTTTGGACCGAATCCTGGTTCTTCCGATAAGAAGGGTCACTGCTCCGAGCGAGTCCTTTTGATAGTCGGGCGTTTGAAAATCAAATGAAAATATTTGACCTTCTTTCACGTATTCTCTAAAAAGCGACGTTATGGCATAGTGGGCAATGGCTCTCTTTAGGTCAACAACGTATGGCTTCACTGAATTTTCATAAACCGCTCTCCCATTGCCGATGTTAGGAGCATTGCTGGGGGCAAGAGAAAGCATATCAAGAAATCTCGGTTCCAAATCATCAATCCCGGTAAGCTCTATGGTGAGCTGAATTGTTCGCGCGGCGTATTTTAGAATCTGAACTGTTTCGATTCCTGAGATGTCGGAAAAAAACCAGCCGCAGCTTGTAAAACTAAGGAGTGTCTGCCTTTCCATCTCAAGGAGTTTAAGTGCCGTGACCTTTTCGGCATCAGAAAGCTCTCGTTTTTTAAATCGCCCAAAGAACTCTTCCACACTTTCACGCGACCTGTCGAATATAACGTCTATGTATCCATCTCTTGATTCCCATACGTCCTTGAAGAAATTAACTCCTTCTTTTTCAAAGATTAAATCAACCTTGTCCTTTAGCCAGTTAAGCGCGTCCCTCAGTGGTTTTCTCCACTTTTGATTCCATGACGGATCGCCTCCGGATTTGCATCCGCAGTCGCTGCGCCACCTCTCTACTCCGTGCGCACAGCTCCATGATGTATTTTCAAAAATCTCCGCTTCATATTCAGGAGGGAATTTCTTAATGTACTCCCCATAGTTTGTGATTTTTACCAGGCCGTTTTCTTCAATTTTTTTCAGTGCATAAGCAAGGGCCATATCGCCGAATCTATGGTGATGGCCGTATGTTTCGCCATCCGTTGCGATATTTAAGACCTGTGGATTTTCATCTCCGCTGTCAAACCCCTCAATAAGACGGTTTGTAAATTTATCTCCATCTCCAAGAAGTCCCTCAAACGCAACAGCGCGAGCAATGCGATCGTGATAGAAGAAGACGTTGATGAATTTCCCATCCCCCACTGAGACGCAGTAGAGACGCCTCGGATCAACCCTTCCTCCGCTCACGTCAGTCCATTTCCTCTCGCCCCCTGGACGAACTCTATACGCCTGGTGCGGCGAAAGAATTGTAAATTTAATCCCGTGATCTGAGAGAATCTTGAGCGTCTCGATGTCAACAGCAGTCTCAGGAAGCCACATCCCTTCGGGTTTTCTTCCAAACCTCATTTCAAAGTCCCTGATTCCCCAGATAACTTGAGTGACTTTATCTCTCTTTGATGCCAGAGGCATTATTATGTGGTTGTAGCACTGAGCGATTGCATTCCCGTGACCGCCTCTTTCTTTTTGGCTGATTTTGTCTGATTCTATTATCTGTGCATACACCTGAGGCTTGTGGTTTTCCATCCACGAAAGCAGGGTGGGGCCAAAATTGAAGCTTATTTTTGAATAGTTGTTTACAATTTCCGAGATGTGTTCTTCTCTATCGAGAATGCGTGAGGCTGCGTTTGGGCCGTAGCACTCATCAGTTATTCTCTGATTCCAGTCGTGATACGGATATGCGGAATCTTCAACCTCTATCTCTTCAAGCCAGGGGCTTTCTCTAGGGGGTTGATAAAAGTGTCCATGAATGCATATGTATCTTTTATTCATTCCATCTCATTTGCGAGTGGGGATTAAAATATCTCATATTATGCCGCAAAAAATCACATTAATTGTAGCGTCAATTATTAGAGATTTATTCGGTTAACTGTAAATCTTCTATTCAAACTCACTCAAAATCTGAACAACTCTTCTTGCCCTCTGAGAGATGATTTTAGAACCAACTAAGCTATCGCTCCCTATCAAGCTGCTTGAAAGGCCAACCGCAGTGGCGCCAGCCTGAAGAAAATCTGTAAAATTCTCCATCGTTACTCCGCCTGTGGTCATGACTTTGATGAAAGGGAGCGGCTCTTTTATCGCTTTTATGTAAGATGCTCCCCCGACGGATTTCACAGGAAAGATTTTTACTAAATCCGTTCCTAAATTCCATGCCTTTAAGATTTCATTGGAAGTAAGCGCGCCCGATACAACCAAAAGATCCTTGGATTTGGCATAAAATATGATTTCTCTATCTGTGTGAGGAGAGATTATAAACCTTGCGCCTGAATTAGCCGCGCTTCTTGCCATATCAACGTTCAGCACAGTTCCCGCTCCTGCGAGAATGTCGTTTATCTTGCTCAGTTCCTCAACAACCTCCTCCGCTTCAGGAAATGAGAAAGTTATCTCAATCAATTTAAGCCCGCCTTCAATACAAGCCTCCGCCAGTCTAAGGGCATTTTCTGAATTCTCTGCGCGGATTACGGCAAATACTTTATTTTTCTCCACAAGATTCATTGGATTCATTCTGGGCTTTAGTTAAATTACTCGCACATCCCTTTGTTTTCAAGCTCTCTATGGAATATTATTGCTTATGGTTAAAATATCAATGGTGGGTTGCAGGGGCGACCCGTCTCGTCCCTCCTAAGGAAGCTAAATGAGTAACTACAGGAGGAATTCACAATGTCCACATGGCTGTATGATGAACATGGCGTTCCCAGGATGAGGTTAATTTATGATGGACGCATTCTGGATATAGAAGACAATCTCGTTGGTTGGGTGGTTATTTCAGATGGCGCAGTCTACACAAATAGTTGTGAGCACATCGGCTGGTTCAAAAATGGACTATTAAGAGACAACGACGGCTGGGTAGTTGCGTTTACAGAAGACGCTTCCGACCCCGACATGCCCGGGCTTCCCGACCGGATGATTTCTCCTAAAATTGCCGATCCTGTGAGCAACTCAGAACGCCCCAATTTCCCAAGCCCCTCTTCTCCACCTGAGCCTTATGCCCTTTGGTCTGGAACACCGCTTGAGAGATTTTTTGATTAGTAGGGGCGGGTTTGAAATCCGCTCCTACTAATCATCCTCAATACCTGAACACTCCAGCGTATAAATGACTCTCGAATCAGGATTCACTAATTTAGAAACAACTTTCCATTTAAATCCGTCAATTTTGTAGGTTCTGTCATAAGAATCGTAAAGCCCCCTTTCATCGAGAGCTTTAAGCTCTTTGTCAGTAATGTCCCTTTTATCTCCCTCTTTCCAGTTTTGAATCTCTCTGATTCTCTTCACCTCTTCTCCCTGAGTAATTTCGTTAAAATATTGTTACAATTGTAGTGGCATTGTGCCCCCTACCACTACAGTTCGGGACTTTGCCTCTGACTTAATGACCTCTAGATTTTATAAACGCTCTTAACATCCTTAAGCCTAGCATTGCCACAGGAATGAGAAAAATTAAAAGATTAGAGAATACCCCTTGGACTAATGCAGTTTGTCCGCCAAGAGCGCATCCTCCACCACTACCACCATTGCTGCTCCCCCCGCTGTTTGATGGGGGTTGTGTTGCAGGGGGTTTTGTCGCTCCTCCGGATACGGACTGAACGGCTGCAAATGCATCAATTCTTCCAAAACCAAAGATGTCGTCTGCCCCGCTTGGACCTAAATCCGCAGCGGTGTTTTCGAGAGCGCCCCTGACCTGATCGGGTGTAAGACTTGGATTTTTACTCAAAATAAGCGCGGCAACCCCAGCTACATGAGGAGCAGACCCGGAGGTTCCGCAGAGAATAAAACCGCCCTTTCCGTCGAGGCTGCCAAAACCTCCCGCACCGGTTATATGAATGTCGTCGGGTCCAACGACATCAGGTTTTAGTCTTGGCTGAGCCTCGGATAAAATTATCCTGGGTCCCTGAGAACTGTAGTCTTCAATTTCATCAGGGCCTGATGCGGTGGAGCAGAACATATTATCTGTAGCGGGAACCGCGCCCACAGCGATGACATCTTTTGCGGCGGCATGTCCAAAAATACTATCGAAAGGAACATTGAAATCTTTTACGGCAATCGCTCCGTTGAAGAACATCTCCAATTTCCTAGACGAACCACTAAAGCGATTTATTGCAACATTTACCATAATATTATTGGGAGTGTTGTTCTTAAATGAGACTATTTCTAAAGGGTTTTGAGAGCTGTGGTTTGTGCTTGTGCAGGTTCCGCAAGAGGGGAACTGGTTTCCATTAACGTCTAATAGATAAAGGTCATAGTCGTTTGAAGAGCTGCCAAAAGGGTCATCCCATTGAAGAACTACGGTGATAAAGTTGTTTGGCGCACATTTTGTACCGCATACTAAGACAGGCATGAAAATATCACTTGTTGCTTTTCCCCCAGCAGCACCAAAGTCATGGAAATGGGGGATTGAGATCCCAGGGATTCCAGATGGTTGATTTTCAGGTGGTGCTTCAACATAATCTGCCTGATAATGCTCACCCGCATCGTTTCCGGCGGCGGATATGAAAACAACGCCGTTGCTCAGAACAGCGGTCTCCGCCTCTTGGGCTATCATTCCATCTTCAAAATACGGCTCGTCAAGAAACTCAATGTCAGTAACAATAACATTTACCTTGGCGGTATTAATTAAAAAATCTATAGATTTAATAAACGCCATGCTTGTGCTAAACCCCTCTGAGAATGCAAGTTCAGCCCCCGGGGCTATGTCGTGTACTATTTCGAGCAGTGCCGTTCCTTCGTCTCCGCTTCCGGCATTACCGACTATTATATTATCTGGAATGTCACCGGTTGCCTGTGAGGCTGAAATGTGGTCAATCCCGTTTGAAATAACCCCCACTCTTATTCCCGCGCCATCGAACCCAAGCTGACTGCGCTCGAGGTTGGAGCGTATTACAGAATCTCCTTCTGAAGTAACCGAACCTGCATTCAGCTTTCCATAACTCGGAGGCGTAATACTCCTTACGGAATTTAAACTCCCTGCTTCTTCTAATTTATCGAACGGAATCCACCCTTGAATTATATTGTATTTCGTATTTATAATCTCGATATTTACCCCTATTGATTGGAGCTTTGAGACATTCTCCTGATTTGCATCCTGCACGTATATGTAGGCTTGAATGTTGCCGCTCTCATCCACTTTAACGAGCGGATTTGAAAGTGAAGAAGGGTGAGACTCTGTGGCGTTTTGCTTAGTCATCCCAAAATACTTCATCTTACTGACCATGGAAGTTATCAATGAACTTACCTTTGAATCCTTCTTTTCCTGTGCGCCAGGAATCTTTTGGTCTGTAAGGGCTTGTATATTTGAGATAAAACCCAATATAAATAAAATAAATAAGGAACACCTGCCCTGCCGGATAATAAAGGCAGAAAAAATATTTCTCTTCATACTCCTTCTCCTTCCTGCTTTTTATTTATGACGGATACGGTCAATTGCTTATAGTATACCAACTATCAATAAGTAAAATATGCGGTTTTGGTTAAAATTGTGCATTTTTCTATTTTGATGTAGGATATTTACTCAGATTGAGGTCTTAGATTGTGAAAGTAAATAAAACTCTTGTTCAAGAACGCGTTGATGGTTTTATCAGGCGGTGTAGAGACCTGGGGGTCAAAGTAACCCCTCAGAGGGTTGCCATATATAGAGAGCTGTTGGGTACGGGCGAACATCCGAGCGCCGAGATAATATACAAGAAGATTAAGAGCTATTACTCGAACATATCTCTTACGACGATTTACAGGACACTGGAAACCTTCGAGAAATTGGGAATCATCTCTGTGGCAAACGTTCTCCATGACGCCGCCCGCTACGATGCCAATCTGGACCACCATCACCACCTGGTCTGCATTGTGTGCAAGAAGGTAGAGGATTTCTACGACGACTCCATTGCCAATTTAGGCCTTCCTAAAAAATCCATATATAACTACAAATTGCTGAGCTATACCGTACAAATAAACGGCATCTGCAAAAACTGCCAGAAAAGAAGATCTTAGAATCACCATCGGCTTCGGAGTTGGTAATTTGTTTGGCAACTGTAGAATCTTTATATAGGAGGAATGAAATGAAAAGAAAGGGGATTGAAATCATAGACTTAGGCGTTGAAGAACTTATCAATGACCTAAATAAAGCTCTGGCGGCTGAGGCGATTGCTGCATACCGTTATAAAATACTTTCAAAAATCGCTTCGGGTGTTAACTCTCTTCATATAGCCGAAATGTTCGAAGAAATGTCTAATGAGGAATGGGGTCATGTCGGACTATTCATGGAACGAATTGTTCAGCTTGAAGGAGAGCCTATTTTAAATACATCGGACTGGGAGAAACATTCATACTCAACCCATGAAGATATACCCAAAGATCCGACTGATATACAGAAGATGGTCAGAGACAGTCTGGAAACTGAAAGAGAGGCAATTGAGTTCTATAACAACCTACATCATAAGACACAACACGCAGACCTCGTTACGGCGCAAATGGTTGTAAAAATCCTTGCCGACGAAATAGAGGACGAGGATAAACTTCTCAGACTTTTGGGCGAATAATCATTAAAAGCAAAATTTATTTTATGAGATCTAGATTGAGTTGGATATAGGCGGGACTTTCTAAGTCTGCTTCTGGCGGAGTATGCCTCTATTCTTACATCACGGAATTCGCTTAACTCGGACATTCAAGGATTTCTCTATTCGATTTGTTGTATGTTTTTAAATTGACCTCCTCCCATTTGGGAATTAACCTAAATTCCAAATTATAAATTTTTAGGAGCAAACGATGAAAAAGAGCTTTGAAGATGTTGTTGAATTATCTAAGTATCTTAGAAGCTCCGAAGGGTGTCCTTGGGATAGAGAACAGACGCTTGAGACGCTCAGGTCTTTTATACTCGAAGAGGCTTATGAGGTGATTGGAGCGATTGATGCAAATGACATCCAGGAACTCAAAGAAGAACTGGGCGATCTGCTTTATCAGGTCATCTTTGCATCTCAAATATGCGGCGAGGAGGGGAAATTCGACGTAGAAGATGTGGTGAGGGAACTTTACTATAAATTGGTGAGGCGTCACCCCCATGTATTTGGAGAGGAAAAGGCTAAGGACGCCGAAGAGGCTGTAAAGAGATGGCACGGAGAAAAGATGAAAGAAAAAACTAGGAGGAGAAGTCTTCTTGAAATCCCTCGCTTCATGCCTGCGCTTCTTCGCGCCCAGAGGGTTGGGGAAAAGGCATCTCAGGTCGGTTTTGATTGGGAAAAAACTTCTGATGTGATAGAAAAGGTAAAAGAGGAATTAGAGGAGCTTCAAAAAGCGATAGAAGATGGAGGGAAGAATTCGATAGAAAAAGAGTGGGGAGATTTGGTCTTTTCTTTGGTGAACCTTGGAAGGTTCCTAAAATTGGATGCGGAGGTCTCAGCCCATAAGGCAATTGATGGGTTTATAGACAGATTTAATCGGATTGAAGAGAAGGCAAAGGAGAGAAATAAAACTCTATCGGAGCTTACGCTCAGAGAGATGGATGAGCTTTGGGAAGAGGTAAAAAGAGAGGTTTAATTACATATTAACCCTGGTTTTTGCCTAAAAGCATTCCTACCAGCTTCCATCCCTCATCCACAAAAACTCCTGTCTTGGAAGCGGAGCTTTCGGAAAACGTTTGATCCTTATTTTTCACACCGCTATCTTTTGAACTGAGAATCGCAAACGGCACGGGTTCGTTTATATGGGTCTTTAACTCAATAGGGGTTGGGTGATCCGAAAGGAGGAGAACTTTGTAATCATCAAACCTTTTTATTCCATCAAGTACAGGTCCTATTATGCGGCTGTCAAAATCCTCTATGGCGCGAATTTTTAAATCCACTTTTCCCTCATGTCCCGTTTCATCTGTAGCCTCAATGTGGATCATCACAAGGTCAACCTCATCCAACGCGCTAAGGGCATACTGAACCTTGCCGTCATAGTTTGTATCGAGATAACCAGTAGCGCCTGGCACTTCTATCACCTGAAGTCCGGCGTAAACCCCGATTCCCTTGACCAGATCCACCGCTGATATAACTGCACCCTCAATCCCGTAGAGTTCCCTGAACTTTGGCATTTTTGGTGCCCTTCCCTGACCCCAGAGCCAGATGCTTGTAGCGGGGTTTTTCCCACCCTCTATTCTTTTACGGTTTATGGGGTGATTCTTTAAAAGTTCCTTTGATTTATCAATAAGACGCCTGAGTTTATCCGTTCCCTCTCCACTCGGTAAATACGGCAAAACCTCTCTTCCAGAAATATCGTGCGGCGGGGTTGTTTTCATCTTATCAATGCCGCCATGCCAGACCATAAGATGCCTGTAGCTAACACCGGGATAGAATTTTATATCCTCTTCCTCAAGCTCTTTCCTTATATCAAGGATAATTTCTCTTGCCTCTTCGGTCGAGATATGCCCCGCGCTGTAGTCATCCATAACTGTTTTTCCATTTGAATCGCGAAGGGTAACGAGATTGCATCTGAACGTAACATCCGACTCCTTCACATCTACACCGATGCTTGCCGCCTCAAGCGGAGACCTTCCCGTATAGTAGAGCTTGGGATTGTATCCAAGGACGCTCAGGTTTCCGACATCGCTTCCCGGAGGAAGCTCATCGGGTATGGTTTTCACAAGCCCAAAAACGCCTCTTTTGGCAAGCTCATCCATGTGCGGGGTTTTTGCGACCTCAAGCGGGGTCTTATTGCCAAGCTGTGGAATGGGGTGATCCGGCATCCCGTCGCCTTGGAGTATTACGATTTTCATAAGCGTAGAATGTTAAATGCTTTTAGAAAACATATCAAGAAGAGACCGTCCTTTTAAAGGCCTTCTACTGGCCTCCCTCTCTAAAAATTTCCAAAGTTGTAGATTGCAATGAGCTAATAATTCGCTTTCAGCAGATTTAATTCTCTTATGCCGAACTTACCTTATTGTAAGGATTCGGTTCATTCGTGGTATATTTAGATGAGCGAAATTAAGGAGGATTTGACTCAATGACTGTAAATGCCATGCCGCTCGTTGTCGGTGCCCTCTGCGTGATGGCTATATTTTACAGATATTATCATGGCTTTATCGCCTCAAAGGTTGCTGCCCTTGATGATTCCCGGAAAACTCCTGCGCATACGATGTACGATGGCCAGAATTATTATCCTACAAATAAATGGGTTCTTTTCGGCCATCATTTTGCCGCAATAACTGGAGCGGGTCCCCTGATTGGCCCTGTTCTTGCCGCTCAGTTTGGGGTTCTTCCCGGATACCTCTGGATATTAGTTGGCGTGGTGCTTGCGGGAGCGGTTCATGATTTCATCATATTTTTCTCATCTGTAAGGCATGGCGGAAAATCCCTTGCCGAGATTGCAAGGATGGAAATCAGTCCCCTCTCCGGAATCATAGCGTCTATTGCGATTCTTTTTATCCTGGTTGTCGCCCTTGCGGGGCTTGGGATTGCCGTTATAAATGCCCTCTCTGAAAGCTCATGGGGAACGTTTACCATAGGCTGCACAATCCCGATTGCCCTTTTTATGGGGCTTTATATGTATAAATTCAGAAAGGGAAGAATCGCCGAAGGAACGATAATAGGGGTGATATTTCTTATCCTCGCCGTGGTGCTTGGAAAAGACATTGCTCATTCTCCTCTTGCTCCATACTTTACTCTTCCTAAGGCTAGGATAACCCTTTTTATACTTATCTACGGATTCGTGGCTTCTGTTCTTCCCGTGTGGATGCTCCTTTGCCCTAGGGACTATCTGAGTGCATTTATGAAAATTGGAACAATCGTGTCTCTCGCAATAGGGGTAGTAGTGGTTCATCCGCAGTTAAGGATGCCGCTTCTCACTGAATACATTCACGGCGGAGGCCCTATAATTCATGGAAAACTGTTTCCATTTGTCTTCATAACAATAGCATGCGGAGCGGTCTCCGGATTTCACGCCCTTGTGGCGTCGGGAACGTCTCCAAAGATGGTATCAAAGGAGTCGGACATTAAAACTATCGGGTTCACTGCGATGCTGATCGAGGGTTTTATCGGAATCCTCGCCTTGATTGCCGCGTGCTCTCTTTTTCCCGCAGATTATTTTGCGATAAATGTTCCACCGGGAGTGTTTGAAAAACTCGGCTTTAGCGTTGTAAATCTTCAAGGGCTTTCGGCGGATGTTGGAGAAAACCTTGTGGGAAGAACAGGAGGCGCGGTCTCTCTTGCTGTAGGAATGGCGCAGATTTTTACGGCAGTTCCCGGAATGAGACATCTAATGGATTACTGGTATCACTTTGCCATCATGTTTGAGGCTCTTTTTATACTTACGACAATTGATACGGGGACAAGGGTCGCAAGATTTATGATTCAGGAGTTTGGCGGGAAATTCTGTAAGCCCTTTGAAAGGGTTGACCACCTGCCATCCGCCATAATTTCGACTGCTCTCATTACCTGCGGATGGGGGTATTTCGTTTTTACAGGAAGCATAGGCACAATCTGGCCCATGTTTGGAACGGCTAATCAGCTTCTTGCTGGAATTGCGCTCTGTGTCGGGACAACTGTCATTATTAACATGGGAAAGGCAAAGTACGCATGGGTGACGCTTGTCCCGATGGCTTTTGTTATGGCGACGACACTCTCTGCCGGATGGATGAACATTACTCAGAATTTCATTCCTATGACACAAAAAGAGGGGCTTGTTTTTCAGGGGTACGTGAATTCAATTCTTACAGCGGCAATAATGATATGCGCGGTTATAATTATTTTAGATTCTTTCAGAGTCTGGTATAAGTCTGTGTTTGTAGAGAAAAAAGAGGTTTCCATATCAAAAGGGGAAGTGGTGTCGGATTAGAAAACCATCTGTGATAATCGTAAGAGAGAATGATGGTACAGGCGGCTGTATCTGCTGTTCAGGCGGAATGGGGGAGTTTGCGAAAAAAGACCATTCTTATGATGGGATTAGAAAGGTAGCCGAGGAATGCGGAAGGCTCCATAGAGAAATCCGGGAAAGATTTGGAGACGACGGAGTTGAGATTATACAGATTGAGCCAAGAGCCTATTTCTATTTAATACCCAAGGTTTTAAAGGATGTCTTGAAATTTAACCCTTCTATATTTTCTGCTATCCGAACGGTGTTTTTCTGGTTTCCTGTGCCTGTGGTGATTGTAAATGGAAAACTAATAGGCACGGGCAGAGTTCCAACGATTGATGAGGTTTTGATGGAGTTGGAGTAGTCTACCGCTTGAAATCCAATCTATGCTGTATTACCCTTACTTCGTAACATCAAGTAGTATATTGAAATCGAATTTTTATTCTCTACCGAGGTGACTATATGTCTCGGCAAACCATTGCTGATAATTCCTCTCTCACAGTATGGCAGACGGAAACCCTTAGACTGACAGCTTTTCCTAGTCCAAGTGCTCGGATTGTTAACCCTACTTGGTGGGCTGATATAGTTGGAGAACCCCCAGAAAACAAAATATCGCGTCCGAAAGAAGGAATACATCAAGAGGAAGGTCCGTTCGCACAAGGAAAGTTAGTTGTGAGTGTCCAACCAACTCGAGTAGATTGGTTATTCACTCCAATTATTGACCCGAAACGGGAAGATACGAATGTTCCCATAATTGGGACATTCTCCGAGGCACTTGATAGGTTTCTTTCATTAATGCTCCGCTGGTTTGAATTCGATACATGTCCTCCAGTACAACGTCTAGCTTTTGGGGCTATTTTGTTGCAACCTGTGGAGGATAGACAAGATGGCTATCGAAGAATCGCTGAATATCTTCCCTCTGTTAAATTGGATCCAGATGGATCATCCTCCGACTTTGCCTATCAAATCAATCGACCTCGGAACTCTACTTCTGGTATTACTGGCCTGAGAATAAATCGCTTTTCTAAGTGGTCTGTAGCTTCCTGGAGAAGTACCCAAATTTCCTTGGGGCCGGCAGCACCCGTGGGGTATTTTCTAGGCCCGGAATATTTTGCTTGCCGTTTAGAATTAGACATTAACACTTCGCCGGACTTCCAAGGCGAACTGCATCGAGAACAACTACCACGAATCTTTCAAGAGCTAGTTAATCTCGGAAGGGAAATTGCTATAAAGGGGGACATTCCATGAGTGCACTCACTGGTGGTGATGTGAAACTTGAAAAGAACTTCTCACAGTATGGAAATTGGCTTAACACACTTGCTACAACTGATCCAGAATCTTGGAAGAATAGAGTGCAACTTTGGTTCACTAAATCTGTGACTATAGACTCTCGAGAAGAATATTCTGAGAATTCTACTGTACAGAAAGAACCTCCGGAGGAGATCGACCAAGAAATTGAAGGTTTATTTGAAATAGCTAAAGAGCAGATTTTTGAAGATGGTATGGAGAGTGAATTCTCAAGAGAACTTATCTCGATCATTAAAGAATATGGCAATGATGCCATGATAGTAATAGCTAATCTTATCGTCACTGATCAGGTTAATGCTGAGGTTGCGTCTGAGGCATTACGTTGGCTGGGACATGTGGATCATCCTAAAACCTATCGTTACCGATTATGGGTACTTGAGCGAAGCCTTTATTGTTCTTCAGTACGAATACGAGATGGCGCTGTGTTAGGTTTATCATTCTTAAATGATCCTCATGCCATATCTTATCTCAAGCAAGCTATTGAGCGGGAAACTTGTAAAGAACTACGCGAAGATATGGAGCAAGTATTAGCACACTTGGAGAATACACAGCAGTGCCATTCTTCCTAAGGAAGATAAGAAAGTCAAAATGGTACAGACATAATGATGTTCCTTGGCTTGCAGAAGGTGAATTACAAGCTGATGCTTTAAGAGATCTCTTAACATCAAGCAACCAACTTTCCGTATGGCACATAGAGGACGATAGATCAAATTTAGAACGCACCATAGCTGCTCTAGCAGCTAATGTAACTGATAATTCCAATTTTGATTATGCTCTCTTTGATCAGCAAATTGTCTATGAAATCGGTATTAAGGTTGAAAGTAAAAAGACAAAGGGGGCCTCTCCTGATGAGGAAGTAAATTCTTGGCATTGTGATCTTATAGAGCTTTCAGCTTCTAAACTCAGAGAATTGGCCAAAGCAATTCAAACAAAGGCGGAGATAGAACGAATTCAAGTTCAAGACGTCATTCAATTAGTTGCAGAAAGTATATCCTCTGGGCGTATTGATCGGACAAAAGTGAAATTGAAATCAGAGGCTATAGAAAAGATAGATAGAGTAATTGCATCTAAGTCCCGGAATAATTAGCAAGGCTTGAACTTGAATTTTATGAGGGTCAAAAATTAACCCACTTGCCCGCTCAGCTTCATTACCTGCTTCTCTGTATGATATGAACTTCTGACAAGCGGGCCGGCTTCTATGTGTGGAATTCCGATTATTGCCTCGCCGTATTTCTTTAGCGATTCAAACTCAAGCGGGTGGTAGTATCTTACAACAGGGAGGTGGTTTATGCTCGGTCGCAGATACTGCCCGATTGTTACAATATCGCATCCTGCATTTTTTAAGTCCCAAAGCGTCTCAATAATTTCTTCAAGCTCTTCTCCAAGCCCAACCATAAGACCCGATTTTGTAAGGAGCCCCCGGTGACCAATCTCTCTGCTTTTCTCCAGAACTCTGAGCGACCACTCGTATTTTGCCTGAGGGCGCACTGAGCGTTTCTTTCCAGATTCGGTTTCTACAGGAACGTAATATAGCCGCGGCACCGTTTCAATATTGTGATTTAGCACGTCGGGTCTGGCATCCAAGACTTCTTTGAGAGCCTTTATATTTCCTTTAAAGTCGGGGATAAGAACCTCGATTTTTATTTGAGGGGTGTATTCTCTTACTTTTCGTATCGTCTCTCCAAATATAACTGCGCTTTCATAGTTTTTGTCATCGCGGTCAACGGATGTGATAACAATATGGTTTAGATAGGCGTCGTTAAGCGCAAGCTCTCCTATAGCCTTTGCTACCCTTTCAGGCTCGTTCCAGTCAATCTCGCCGGGCTTTCCAGTTTTTACAGCACAAAAACCGCAGCTCCTTGTGCACGTATCGCCGAGGATCATAAACGTAAGCGTTCCCGCTCCCCAGCACTCTCCAACGTTTGGGCACTGCGCTTCTTCACATACGGTGTGAAGATTGAGATTCCTCATAAGGTTTCTCAGTCGGATATAGTTTGGACCCCCCGGAATCCTGGCTTTAATCCAACTGGGTTTTCGCAAGGTTTGATTCATATTCATATATTATATCGCAGGGCTAATGATGGATAAAGTAGGCTTTGTATAGAATCCAAAGAGCGCTTGTTAATTGGCAACTGTGTGTATAAAATAGAAACATCCTGTAATTGGAGCCACAGAAAACAATTGGCGGACAAATTAGATAACAAAAGGAGTTTCCAAGCTTCGAGGTGTGGCCATGCCTAAGAATCCCGATTATGAAGAGGTGATTAAAGTAAACGAAAGGTTTTATAAGGCCCTTGGCACGAGAGACCTGGAGCTAATGGAGACGGTTTGGATAAAAGATTCACGGGCAGGATGTGTTCATCCGGGCTGGGTAATGCTTCAAGGATGGCAGGCCATAAGGCAGAGCTGGGAAAATGTGTTTGATCCAAGGGATCAAGTGGATATTAAGCTTTCAGGTATTTCTGTAGAAGTAAAAGGAGACGTTGCGTGGCTTACTTGTATACAAGAGCTAACCTACATAAATAGAGACCCAATAATGATGAACGTGTCTCAGTCAACAAACATATTTGAGCGCCGCGACTCCGGCTGGCTTATGATCTTGCATCATGCCTCTCCCATTCCAATAACGGATTATATTACGGAAGGTGAATTGCAGTAGGATTATTACGGATTTACTTCCACACGCCTGTGATTGGCTTTGCACCGCCATCGCCGTCCGCCAGTGTACCGAGACCGAAGTTCTCCTCAATTGTCCGAAGTACGCTGTAGTGATTGTAGTTTTCATTATATTCACCGGGCTTTACCATGTCGCCGAGAAGGACAGTGTAGATGTGATTGTTTGAATCATTGCGCGCTTCGTCGAATGTTACGACAATCAGCGTGCCTTTCATAAACGTCTCGTCCTTGCGGAGCGGCTCTAGAAAATCTTTTAGCCATTTTGAATTATACGCTAATCCTGTATCGTGCCCGTCGTTATCCATATTGGGAGAGTAAAACATATAGTTTGGGAGTGCCTTAGCCTTTAAATCCTCAGCCAACTGGTCGGCGGGAGCGATATTTTCGCACTCGTGCTCCTGAATCGCGATGAAACTCATAAAAGGTACGTGCTTTCTCGCATAGAGACCCAATATAGGATATTTGAAGCATTTGCCCGGATAGCCTTCGGCGTAATTCTTCCACGTAAGCCCTGCGGGTTTCAATAGGTCGGCGATTGTTCGCTCGTTCAAGTTGACCTGCTTATCGCCTCTTGTGGGAATCGCTTTGCCGGTTATCATTGCCAGGTAATTTGGGTAAGAGGGGTGAGTGATCGCATGGAAATTGGTTAGGCTTGCGCCCTTCTTTAACAGTGAATTGAAGTAAGGGTCTACGATTACATCCCCGTAATTCTGATTCTCCAGAACGATTATGAGCACGCACTGGAAGTATTGCCCTGTATTTGCCGATTCGGGTATTCTCTGCACCGAAGGAGAATTCATGGGCGTTGGGTTAAATCCAGAAGCTTCGATGCCGCCGTATCCTAAGCAGGTAACAATGAAGGTGAGAAACACATATTTAAAAAATTGCGTAATCCTGCGAGATGTTATAGCCATAAAAACCTCCTCAATAAAATCCATATCCATTTCTGTTCTCAGCGCGTCATAAATTGAGCGGTCCAAGTTAGGTTAACCATTCTGAAAACCGCGCGCTAATTGGTACGTGCACTAACTATCATTAGAAGCTATCTCATAATAGGAACAAATTTAGAAATGGACATTCTTGTCTGACAACCCTCTGTTTTTCTTAATCTGAATTATATACCTATAAAAATGGTATGAGCAAGCTGGATTACTCGATTAAATGAGCGTTCTGCACTAACTGAGAGCGAATTATGAGGGATAATAAATTAACTTCGTCTTATCTTTCTCTAGTTTCAATCGGATGGTAAAGTAGTGTTTGAGT
>JBLNAE010000094.1:0-5362 GCA_050259195.1 Ignavibacteriales bacterium | reverse complement strand
TTGCTATAATCATTAACTTTATTGTTTTTTAGTCATTTACTTGATTATTTGAGAGATCACATGGTCAAATAAAAATGTAAGAAATTAAAGAAGTTACTACTCTCTTATCCCGAACTCACGTTGTTTAAGTTGTTTCTACATATCTATTTTGGTTACGTTTCCAACTAATTACCTTACTCTATTTATATCAAATTTACCATTTTTGAGATAGCTTCTAATAATCAGAAAGGGATTTTGGGGGAAATGATACACGCAACGCGTTTACAACCGCAAAGACATCAATAACTTCTTGAGCGATAGCTCCGGCTACGGGGGGAAGATAACCCACGGCGGCTAAGATCATACCGAAAATACTCAAAGTCATACCCGCTATAGCGCTTTGCAGCGCAATAGATCGCATACGTCCGCCGACATGGAGAAGCTCGTCAACCTTCTCAAGAGAGTTTTCCATGATTACCGCCCCTGCCGCTTCGGTTATGATGTCGCTTTGCTGACCAAACGCAATCCCTACCGTGGCTGCCGTAAGGGCTGGCGCGTCGTTAATACCGTCTCCCAAAAAAACGGTGTTTGCCCTTTTAGTTTCTTCACGAGCCAGTTCCAGTTTTTGCTCCGGGCTTTGACCAAAATATAGTTCCTTAATTCCAACCTGATCAGCCAGATACCGCACCTCGGATTCTCGATCTCCGGAAACAATCATAACCCTCTCAAAACCATGTTTTGGTTTCAGGTGATTTATAAAAGAAGCCCCCTCGGTACGCGGTTCATCGCGAAAACGAAACATTGCGGCATAGGAACCGCCAACCGTAATTACGCATTCAAGACCTCCCGATAGTGGCGGTATCTTATTTGCCATATCGGGATATTTGGCTACAAGCTTGCTGCGACTGGTAACCCAGATTTTGCATCCGTCTATAGTTCCACTCAGTCCCTCTCCTGGACGCTCACTAATTTCACTGGCTTCCAGCAGATTCAAGTCGGCATTCTTCGCCGCATCAAGTATTGCGCTGGATAGCGGATGCTTGGAATAACGCTCCAGACTGGCGACAAGGCTAAGAACCTCTTTCTCTGTAAAACCAGGAGACGGAATAATCTCCGTTAATCGGGGCTGACCGTATGTCAGAGTACCGGTCTTGTCAAAGATGGCCGTTCGGCAGTTAGCTATACTCTCTAGCACAGTCGGGTCTTTGATAATAATGCCCCGCCTGGCAGCCAGTGAAATCGCGCCGATTATGGCAACGGGAATCGCTATGAGAAGCGGACACGGGGTTGCCACCACCATCACAGCAAGAAAGCGAACTGGCTCGCCGCTAACAATCCAGGCAATCAGAGCAATACCCACTGCCAGTGGGGTGTAAAATGCTCCCAACTTATCACCCAACCGCCTTATACGAGGCCGACGCTGTTCCGATTCGCGCATAACCTGCATGATCTTTGCGTACCTTGAATCAACTGCGAGTTTATTAGCCCGAATGATTAAAGCCTGTTCACCATTGATCGCTCCAGAGAGCACATCCGAACCCGGCGTCTTTGACATCATATATGGCTCACCCGTGAGGTAAGATTCATCCATTATACCGTGCCCTTCAACCACAATTCCATCAACCGGGCAAATCTCATGGGGAAAGACCATCAGCGTATCGCCGATACACACATCCGCAAGGGACAGGTCGGTAACCTCGCCATTGCTCTTTTTATGAGCTACCGAGGGCATACGCTTGGCAAGGGCTTCGAGTACAGAGGAAGCACTGCGTACAGCATAAGCCTCAAGCGCCTCCCCTCCAGAAAGCATAAGCACAACTAGAGAACCAGCTAAATACTGGCCGAGCAAGACCGAGGTAATTATGGAAATGCCGGCTAACAGATCGGAACCAAACTCAAGACGGATGATTTTGACTAGAAGGTCAATGACCAATGGAATACCACCAAACACCAGACTGGCAATGAGGGGCAGTTCGCTCAAAGGCAAACCGTAAATCTCGGTGGTTGTTTGTAAACCAAACCGCAATACAAGATGGATTAGAATTGCGGCAAAGGTAAAAACCGCAATGAAGCCCTGTTTATGGCTTAGGATTGACTTACTGGGGTCTGACTGCCGTGGATTTTCCATCCGACTTTACTTACTATAAATATCCATGACGGTTGTTTTTAATGCAAACGTCTGACTCGACCACAACCCCTACATAACGAGGAATTAATCAGCCGCCGGCTTTATAACTATGTTCCTCCAGCCACTCTCTAATATCCTCGCGATCCCGGTTAAGGGCTGTAATATTCAGTCTAATCATTTCAAGCGACTGCTTGATGGTACGCTTTGCCCCAGGAACCTTGTGAACTTTGAAGAACTCTTTTACGTCTTGAAATTTATCGCGTGTGGTAAAAGCGGCTACCGTCCCTTCAATAATCCTTCCGATAAGGAAAAGACCGCCCTCATGGTAACGATCCATAATCGTCTGCCAATTTTTCTTTACGGACTCCCAGGCTAAATTCCTGCCCCAGGGATTTTGACCAGCGGAGGAGAAGACAATTGGTAAATCCTGCGGGCGTACTTTTTCCGAAAAAGCGAATTCTAAAACTGTTCTTAGAGTATCCTCTGTAGGGAAATTTCCCATTGCTGAAAGTATCCTGTTTTTTTCTTCATGGAGGTCTGTCGAGTCATAAACCCTTAATAACTTCTCAAACTCTTCTTCTCCACCGTTCTCTGCGACAAGCCTATAAACAGTATGTCTCAGGTCTGGATCGAGATTGCCGCCGTTAACAAAATTTCTAAAACGGTTCTTTGCCTCTTCGATGGTTGACGCATCGCCGTAACCACCGAGATTCCTCCGAGCAAGCGACCTAAGCATTACATCAATATGGCTGTCTCCGTTTGATTTGTCCCATCCCTTTGAAAGCGCAATGGGTCGGAAAAATTCCCTTGCAAAGATATTGAATGCGCCTCTCCAGTGTTCACCCGCGATCAGGTTATAGAGAAATCCGAGATTCTTAGAAATTGCAATCCACACGCTAAAATCGGTTTCGCGCCGGTAGGCATTCAATACGCTCAGTGCCTGGGATGTCTTCATAAAACCCGCCTGCGAGAGGGCAAATACATCATCCAGGAATCCCAGCCGGTCAACTGTTTCAATCTCCCCGGCTTCTACTGCCTGAGTCAAGCCGATAAGGAGTTCAGGAGAATAGAGTACCCGGTAGAATCCACTCTGAGAGGGATTGAGTTTTATCCATTCATTTACTCCTATTTTCACAGAAAAATCCATCTTTTGACTTTCCATATATTCGAAAGTTGGATTTTTTGTATTTGAGGCTAAAACGCCAATTGGTATTTTCCATATTTGATTCTTTTTATCCTTCCTTCCATCAAACATGAAACGCCCTTGTTCAAGACTCAGCACGAGTTCTTCTTCACGTCTCTCACTATGCACTATAACAACCGGATAGCCGGGCTGTTTTGTGTAGCTCGCCATGATAGCTTTTACAGGCTTTCGCGATACGTCCTGGAGCGCCTGCCACAGGTCTTCGGTTCTCGCATTCCCATAGGCATGTCGGTTAAGATAAAAATTTAGCCCCTTTCTGAAATCCTCTTCTCCAAGATAGTGTTCAATCATCCGGTTCACCACCGACCCTTTTCTGTAGGTAATGGCATCGAAGAGTTCGCCGATTTCGTAAGGGTTCTTCACGGGGACTTCAACCGGATGGGTGTTTTTCAAGCTGTCCTTAGTAAGCGCCGCAAGAAAATCATCCGCGACGTACTGAGTCCAGGTATCCCATTCCGGGAACTGGTGATCAACGGCTTTCGGGCCCATATATGAGGCAAACCCTTCATTCAGCCAGAGGTCATCCCACCATGCCATCGTGACAAGATTCCCGAACCACTGGTGTGCCAGCTCGTGGTCAACGACTTCGGCAACGCGCTGTTTTGCAGTAACGGCAGAATTTTCCGGGTCAACCAACATAGCGGTTTCCCTGTAAGTTATAAGTCCCCAGTTTTCCATAGCCCCGGCAGCAAAGTCTGGAAGCGATACCATATCGAGCTTTGGAAGTGCATATGGAATATCAAACCACTCGGAAAAATATGGAAGGGTATGAAGAGCGCATTCGAGGGCAAAACGAGCCTGCTCTCTTTTGCCGGGAGTTGTCCATACTCTGATTGGAACTCCATTTCTATCATTCGATTCGATAAACTCTAGGTCAGCAATAACAAAAGCAAGGAGATACGTGGACATAATAGGGGTTGTACCGTAAGTGACCTTTTTTAAATCGGAATCCCCGTATGGCTCTTCACTGACGATAGGCATATTGGAAAGTGCGGTAAGATTCTTGGGCACAATGAGAGTAACACTGAACTTCGCTTCCCATGCCGGCTCATCCCAGCAGGGAAACGCCCGGCGGGCATCGGTCGCCTCAAATTGTGTTGCGGCGCCATATTTACCGACTCCATTTACGCTGTATGACGTGCGATAGAAACCGTGCATCTTGTCATTTAGCTTACCGTCGTATTCAATCTTTAAGCTCGCACTGCCACTTAGTTTTCTGCCAAAATGAAAAGTAACGGTTTCCTTTTTCTTATTAAATGAGATTTTCTTTGGATTAATGATTTCGTTATAAATCGCCAGAGAGGCTTTGTTTAGTGTTAAATCAATGGCATGCATGGTGATTCTAGAAGTAGGCTGTTTTATTATGACGTCTACATTCTCTTTCCCCGAAAAAGTAAAATTTTCAAAGTCGGTTTTAATCTCAAGGTTATAATGGACCGGCTCAACACCCTGGGGTAGAAGTATGGGATTCTTTGAATCTTCAATCATGTGTGTTTCCTCTCCTCTTTATGAATTTCGATTAATCGGCAATTACCAAAGGGTTTATTTAGTAAAAGGCAGTTACAAGTTAATCATCGGCGCTCCTAGTTCCTTCAAATTAGCCGTAAGCTCCTCTTCAGTTAAATAATGGTTCGTTCAATTTCGATAGTATAACACAGACAAATCCAGGTAAACGAGAACAAAGAAAACCCCTTGTTTTACGGGGTTTTCTCACTTATCTACACCCACTGCATTTGTATGTGATGGTATACGTTTGCATGGAAAAGTATGAAGGACTACCACCATTTTCACTACCAATGAAACAATGATATAATAATTTTCTGGATGAAGATTTAGTAATCATTAAGCCTTCAAAAGGAACATCAAAATATGCAAATTCTACTCTCTGAAGATACACCGTTCAAAAAAGTTGCAGACGAACATAACCCCTTTACTAGAAGCAGTCTCATAAATAGGATTTGAGCAAGATCAATATACATGGCAGATATACAAAGCCAACAAAGTTCTCTACATGATACTCATGACGTATAATCAATCGCCTGTAGTTCTGC
>JBLNAE010000093.1:0-3318 GCA_050259195.1 Ignavibacteriales bacterium | reverse complement strand
ATCCTGTATGGCATTTAGTAGCTCTACACCATCTTTCATATCCTTTTGGAAGGATTTTCGACCGGAAATCAGTCCCATGCCACCAGCCCTTTTGTTTATTATTGCCGTGCGCACTGCGGAGGCAAGATCATTCTTTCCAGATTCGCCGCCAGAATTAATCAGACCGGCTCGGCCCATATAACAATTGATAACCTGATAGCGGGTTAGGTCAATCGGATGATCCGAAGTTAACTCTGTATAAACTTTGTCATCGGTTTTTCCAAATTTTAGAGCTTTAAAACCACCATTATTTTCAGCCTGCTTTTGTTTAACAATATCCGCCTCAATCGTCGCGCTCAGGTGATTGGCCTGTCCGGTTAAATCCGCTGACAGATGATAATCCGTATCGCCGACCTTGAAGGCAGGATTCCTTAAATACGCCCAGAGTATAGTAACCAATCCGAGGCGATGGGCGTGATGAAAGACCTTTGACACCTCCTGAATCTGACGGCTGCTCTCAGGCGAACCGAAATATATCGTCGCTCCAACTGCAACAGCTCCCATTTCAAAAACCTGATCAGCGCTCCCAAAAAGAATCTGATCGTATTTGTTCGGGTATGTAAGAAATTCATTATGATTTAATTTGACAATAAGCGGGATTTTATGGGCATATTTTCTCGCAACAGACCCTAAAGCTCCAAGCGTAGAGGCAACGGCGTTGCACCCACCTTCGATTGCCAGCTTTACCAGATTTTCCGGATCAAAATAAATCGGATTCGGAGCGAAAGAGGCGCCCGCTGAATGTTCTACCCCTTGATCTACAGGTAAGATTGACAGGTATCCAGTACCCGCTAAGCGGCCAGTATTAAAAAGGAGTTGCAGGTTTCTTAAAACAGCAGGAGGACGATCCGATGGAATCAGCACTTCGTCCACAAACATGGGTCCGGGCAGATGCAGCTGTTCTTTTGGGATTGTTTTACATGTATGGCTCATGAGATTATCCGCCTCATCCTTTCCTAATAACTCATCTATCCAATCCGTGTTGCTCTCTAAAATTTTAACTTTTGCCATTTTCTTCTACCCCCTTATTACTTTTATTCAGCCACGAATGAGCTATAGAGTCAGCACTTTAGTCGTCGGCAATCAGCTTTCAGTTTCTATATTTAACTGATAGCTGATGCCTTTCTCATTTCGCGACTGAATTATTGTTGTGCTGCTTATCATTCAATACAGAGATTCCGGGGAGTTCCTCACCCCCTAAAAACTCAAGTGAGGCACCGCCACCGGTAGAGATATGGATTATTTCAGAATCCAATACCTCGGCCTTCCTTATCGCGGCAATGGTTTCTCCACCTCCTACCACAGTGGTAGTTCCGCGCCATGTGGCAAGCGCAATGGCACGCGCTATGTGCGCTGTACCCGCTGAGAAATCATCCACTTCGAAAACTCCCAAAGGGCCGTTCCAGAAAATCGATCCTGTGTCTTTAATCTCAGATGTATATTTAGCTATAGTTTTAGGTCCGATATCAAACCCCTTAAATTCTTCAGGGATTTCCTGATCCACAACCATACGGGTCCTTCTCCTTTCAAGGCTCTCCGCAACCACATGGTCAATGGGAAGAAAAATCTTTCCCTCGTATTTTAGGAGTGCATCTTTTGCCCAGTCCATCATTTCATCTTCTGTTATCGAGCCTCCTATATTTATGCCCTTCGCTTTAAGGAACGTATATGCTACTCCGCCTCCGATAAGAACCTTGTCCGCTTTTTCAATCAGGTTCTTCAAGGCGCTGATTTTATCCTTAATTTTTGCTCCGCCCACGATCACAACAAAGGGATGCTCAGGGTTATCGCGAAGCCTCGTAAGAAATTTCAACTCTCTGTGGACAAGAAATCCCGCCACTCTCAAATCAAAATAAGGCGCCATTCCATAAGTAGAAGCGTGTTTTCTATGGGACGTTCCGAATGCGTCGTTTACATAAATATCTGCAAGCGATGCAAGGTCTTTTGAAAATTCAGGATCATTGTCCGTCTCTTCTTTATAAAATCTCAGGTTCTCAAGGAGCATTACCTCCGCTTCTTTAAGCCCATCCACGGCTGTTTTCGCCCTATCTCTGGTTCCGTCCTCCGTGAATCCGACTGGCTTTCCAAGAAGCTCGGAGAGGCGCAAAGAGACTGGCTTCAGAGAAAGATCAGGTATGACCCGTCCTCTGGGTCTTCCGAGGTGAGAGGCGAGAATTACCTTTGCTCCTCTTTGTGTAAGATACTCGATTGTGGGGATTGTTCTTCTAATTCTATAGTCTTCGCTGATGACACCATCTTTTATAGGCACATTAAAGTCAACCCTTACAAACGCCCGCTTTCCCTCAAGCTCAGAGTCGGGTAGATCGGATATAACCATCTTCGCCATCAGGGTTTATCTCCTATAAATTCGATTAAGTCCACTACCCTTGATGAATAGCCATATTCGTTATCATACCAGCCCAGAACCTTAACGAGTGTGCTGTCTACAACTGAAGTGAGAAATGAATCAAAAATACCGGAATGCGTATCGCCTACAAAATCCGAAGAGACAAGCTCTTCATCGAGATACCTTAAATACCCTTTTAGCTCTCCCTCAGCGGCCTCTTTAAATTTTCTGTTGACCTCTTCGACAGTTGTAGGCTTTTCAACCTCGCATGTAAAGTCAACGAGCGATACATCTGTAGTGGGAACTCTCATAGCCACGGAACTTAATTTCCCCTTCAACTCAGGGAATATCAACTCAATGGCCTTCGCCGCCCCAGTGCTTGTGGGAATTATTGACATCCCCGCAGCGCGCGCCCTCCTTAAATCCTTATGCGGAGCATCAAGAATTCTTTGGTCATTTGTATAGGAATGGATCGTAGACATCTCTCCTCTTTTAATCTTAAAACTCTCATGTAGAACCTTCACAAGCATGGCAAAGCAGTTTGTGGTGCATGAGGCATTCGATATTACGTGGTGCTTTGAAGGGTTGTACTCGCTCTGATTTACCCCGAGAACGGTAGTGAGATCAACCTCGCCCTTAGCAGGGGCAGTAATTATAACCTTTTTCACCGTATCATGTATATGCTTTGATGCAGCGTCCTTTGAGGTAAATAACCCACTCCCCTCCACAACCAAATCTGCTTTTACATCCCCCCAGGGGATTTTAGCCGGGTCTTTTTCAGAAAAAACCTTTATTGACTTTCCGTCTACTATAATGTGACCGTCTTCTGATTTAACCTCGCCTCTATACTGACCGAAGATAGAATCATATTTAAACAGATGGGCGAGTGTTTTAGCGTCTGTAATATCATTGACCCCTACAAAATCTATTCC
>JBLNAE010000092.1:0-6184 GCA_050259195.1 Ignavibacteriales bacterium | reverse complement strand
CTTATTATAGACACGACTCCTAATCCGACCTCACCACGTTTAAAATATTATCTATAACGTATGTGTGCTTATTTTGGAGTTGAACTGAGCACTGCAACACTCAAATTATCAGATGCCTTCTTGCACTAGGAATGTCACTAGGTCTAGTACTAGACTCAGACGGATCCTTCAAATTCAATCATATTTTAGGCTCAGGATATATGAGCTGTCCCCTTCTTACCTTGAGGAATGACGTCAGTCTATGCTTCGTAGTGACAGTGGGGCTTATAATATCTCTCACCATCCACCCTTTTTTGGTCAGGGCATCAGCGATGAGTGAACGATGACATCGCCATAGCACAGCCTCGGCACACATGATCGCAGTTCCTCGTATTTTTGCTATTTTAGTGAGTGCCTCCAACCCTTCTCTAAATTCGGGCCTCGCCATATAGTCTGCGAATCCTCTAAACGAAGGATTATGCCAGCCGAGATTTACTGAATCTTTCTTTGTATGCCGTAAGCCACCTAGTTTTTTCAAATGCTTATACTGTATATGCCGCCGTTGTAAGGATTGCTTAAGTGCATCAGCATTAAATTGAGGATTGTGGCGCGACATGGGTATGGATCTCACGTCGACAATCTCCTTGACCCCATGTGCCTGCAATAATATTATAAAGTCATTGATTGGTCGCGTAGAGTGGCCAATAGTGAAAATGACAGGTTTCTTCATGATATAATAGTACAATGAAACTAAATTTAATAAGCAGAAAAACCGAAGTGCCCGGCGTTGAATCGTTTATTTTCAAGCCTTCCGAACCAGTTACCTGGAAGGCGGGACAGTTTTTCCATTATGTATTGCACCATGAGCCAACCGATAACCGTGGTTCAGATCGCTGGTTCACTATTGCCACCGCTCTTTCCGAAGAAATAGTCATGATCACTACGCGGCTTACGGACGATAAAGGGAGCAGTTTTAAGAAGACCCTCGCAGATTTCAAAATCGGAGATGCGATAGAAGTGTCGGATCTCGACGGAGATTTCCTGGTCGAAGATCTCGGCAAAGAATATATATTTATCGCCGGCGGCATTGGCATTACCCCTTTTAGGTCTATCCTAAAAGACCTTGAACAAAAAGGGGAACAGCCCGTTATCACGCTTCTCTATGCCAACAGGGATCAAAACATCGTATACAAAGACGAGCTGGAGGTTTTCGCAAAAAACAATCCGAATTTCAAGATGCATTATATTATTTCTCCGGAACGTATTGATCTTGCAAAGATCAAAGAGCATGTTCCGGACGTGCAAAAGCCGATATTTTATGTCTCAGGACCCGAACCAATGGTGGAAAGTCTGGGTAACGCACTCAAGCAAGCTGGCATTCCCGCAGATCATCTCAAGCAGGATTGGTTCCCGGGCTACTCAGAAGAGTAACTCTGAAATACAACTGACTCGCGGCTTACAAGTGTATGCTTTGGTCTAGTACGAAGCCAAGTGCTCCGGCTTGTAGAGGATGTCAGAACCCGTATTATGTCAAGATTTGCGGGATTATCATTTACATTACAAAATCCACCGATCACTTTCTGAGGGAAGATTATTAAATCTCTGGCTCTTCCAACGTTGGCCCCAACAACCGAGTTGGTGGTCTCAAGCAGAGAGAATGAGCTTATTTTAATGTATTCATAGAGAATTTGCGCATGATATTATTTCAATAGATATTAGTGTCTTATGATGAAAGGGTAAACAATTTTTCAAATGGAACGGCCGGAGAGGGAAGGAGAATGTCACAGGTGTTTATTGATGAAGAATCAGAATTTTGGATTCCTAGGCACATCAGTAAGGAGAGCCAGTCATCTCGTCAGGCGCAATGTACTGCTGGTTACTATAATGAGTATCATGTTTATGATAGCGGTCGGTGTGCAAGGAGTTCAGCGCACACAAAAGATTTCCAAAACCTTGATGGTCGGTGTCTACCAGGAGCCACCATTTTCAATGAAAAACCAGGCAGGCGCCTGGGAGGGGATCAATGTTGACCTATGGAAAGAAATAGCGAAAGAGTTGAATATGCAGTATCAATTCCGGGAGATGGCTATAGATGCGCTATTGGCAGGTGCGGCTGATGGTTCAATTGACGTGGTAGTGGGTCCTCTCGCCATCACTCTAGAGCGGGAGAAGATAGTTGATTTTAGCGTTGCCTTCTATACATCTGGTCTCGGGATCGCCGTCCCTGAACAGTCGGAATCGGACCGGTGGCTCAACGTAGTGCGTGCTTTCTTTTCGATGGGGTTCCTCCAAATTTTGTCTGTGATTGTGATTCTTCTCCTTCTTGCGGGATATGTGGTTTGGCTATTCGAACGGAAGCGTAACCCTAAACAATTTGGTGATGGTCGGTGGTCTGGTATTGGTGCTGGTTTATGGTGGTCAAGCGTTACCCTTACCGGGGTGGGCTACGGAGACAAG
Organism: Ignavibacteriales bacterium; assembly: GCA_050259195.1. Lineage (GTDB taxonomy): Bacteria > Desulfobacterota_D > UBA1144 > Nemesobacterales > CSP1-2 > PSLL01. Next base: position 3,748 of record JBLNAE010000092.1, on the reverse strand, counting down.
GTGCCTATTACGTTAGGGGGACGCATTATCGCTATAGTCTGGATGTTTTCAAGCTTCGCTCTTTTTTCTGGATTCACCGCGTCTGTCACAGCGAGGCTTGCAGTAAGCCATTTCGAACAAATTCGAAATCGAGAGAACCTACAACACCGCCTGGTTGCCACAGTTGAGGGATCAGCCAGCGAAGAGTATTTGCGGAGAAATCATATTAGGCTGAAAGCCTTTCCAACCGGTGCTGCAGCGATAGATGCGGTATCACACCGGAAGGTTGATGCCTTTGTCTATAATGAACCAACTCTAAAGTATATAGTTAACCATGAAAACCGGAGTGCGGTCGAGATACTTCCTGAAATCATGGAATCTCGGTATTTCGCCTTTGCCTTGCCGCAGGATAGTTCACTTCGTGAGTCCCTGAATCGAGCCATTCTCAAAATCACAGCCCAGCCGCTTTGGCGTGATATTCAGTATCGCTACCTGGGACAGTAGGCCAGGTTACTACCGTGAAAAGTCCACACAATGGAGTCAATCAATTCGGTCGTTTTCCGAAAGGGACATGTGGAACAAAAAGCAAATTCTAATCTCGCGGCTGGTCGCCCTGAAGAACAAATACGACCCGACGAATTTCTTCCGCCTCAACCAGAACATCAAGCCCACAGCGTAGTAGGGAGGCCGCGCTATTTTTTGGGGTAGCTGTGTAAATTTGGAGTTTAGAACTTCGTTCCACCTGGATCATGATTTTGAAAAAATTAAGAAAAGAAAAAGCCTCATTTTCAGAGGTTCTTTCTGGCTTAATCAAAAATTCATAATTGGCTCCGCCAACTGGACGATGTTAGAACCTGTATTATGTCAAGATTTGCTGGACTTGATTTTCCATTACAAAACCAATCCCCCACCTCAAGGAGAATGGCCGCGTAATAGATTGCGGTAAGATAGTTTTTGATTCTTTATACCCATAAAGTATAGGCTCATGAAAGAGCATGAGTAGCTGGGGAAATATGGGTGCAAAACTAATGATGTAAATCGGAGAACCCTATCAGGTATTATTAGACAGGTTAAAGACAGAACCTACTATCGCCGAGATGCTGAAACAGCATTCAGATAAAGAAAATTCATAATAAGAGGCTATGATGAATAATTTAAGTTTCACCAAAAAGGATTACGATCTTGTCATTCTGAACAGCCGCGTCATGGATGTCGAAACCAACTTTGACGAAGTGCGTAATGTTGGCATCAAGGACGGGAAGATAGCCGTAATCACCGATAAGGAGATCACGGGCAAGGAAACCATAGATGCCAAAGGCCACGTGGTAACTGCGGGTTTCATCGACACGCACTTTCACTGGACGCGCCCAATGGGTTACAAGATAGGCCTCAGGGACGGCGTCACAACGGCGATGGACCTCGAGTTCGGCACTCTCGGCACCTATGTCGACCAGTGGTACAAAGAGAGGAAAGGTGAAACCCAGGTAAATTACGGCACCGCTTCGAGCCAGGAGCTGGCCAGGTCGCTCGTGCTGGACGGCGCGGAGGCGCACGACGCACCGGAAGCTCAGAAGAGCCGGGGAGCCGGGATGAATTGGGCCAACAAGAAACCCAACCTTGATGAAGCTAATAAAATTTTAAAAATTATAGATCAAGGGGTGTGTGACGGAGCCATCGGTATCGGTTCCACAGTAGGCTATATGAGAGACGGGATTACCGCACGGGAAATGTTCGAGACGCAGAAGGTGGCCGCCAATTACGGCAGGCAGACCTCAGTACATCTCCGGTACACACCAGGAAATTCGACTACCGAAGTGAACGGCGCACAGGAGGTACTCGCAAACGCCCTTGCCCTCGGCGCGCCCGTCTGTATCCTCCACTTCAACAACCCTGGCTGGGACGTGGTTCAGGAACTGCTCGTACGGCTTCAGGGACGTGGCTACAATATCTGGGGAGAGATCTATCCCTATGCGGCGGGTTCAACTACCATTAACGCTGTATTTCTGAAGCCGGAGATGTGGATCGACCGGCTGGGCCATAAGTACGAAGATACTATGATGGACCCTGTGACGAATACGTTTTATACGAGAGAGAAATATGAAGAAGTGCTAAAAAAAGATCCGGCCACCATAGTGATAGTCTATAAGATGCCTGAGAAGGACATAGTCAAGTGGCTGAGCCTGCGGGGTGTCACAATGGCCAGTGACGGTATGCCGATACCCGGTGATTTCGCATGGGATACACCTTATGAAAAGCTTCCGAACATGCATCCCCGCGGCGCGGGCTCTCGAGGAAAGAGCCTTCGCCTCGGCAGAGAAAACAACATCCCGCTCATGCAGACACTCGCTCAACTCAGTTACGACTCGGCAAAACATCTGGGGGACATGGGACTGGAATCGATGAAGGTACGAGGAAGAATGCAGGAAGGCATGGTTGCCGACATCACTATCTTTGACCCCGAAAAAGTTACGGACAACGCGAGCTATCAGAAAGGCACCCTGCCGACGACCGGGATACCGTACGTCATAGTGGACGGTGTGGCGGTCGTCAAGGATTCTAAAGTACTCAAAGACGTTTATCCGGGTCAGCCGATACGCTTCAGACCGGAAGAGAAACGCCGTTTCAAACCGCTTAAGGTCAAGGATTGGAAAGAACAATACATGGTCTCACCAGTGGAGTTCGGTGGGCTCGATGTACTATCTCCTAAAATGCAAAAATAGATCGTTTAAATCCTGTGAGGATGGAAGAAATGCGTTGCCTCACGAAAAATATAATCGAAGTCTTTTTGATTTTTTTCATTTTTAGGCATTAATTAACCGGAAGGTGTGAACAAAAGACACCTCTTCTTTCCTCTTGGCGGCGGTTTAATTGACTTTAATATAATCCAATAATTTTCTTAAAAACTGTGACTGAAAATGGCTTGAGGCGAGCCAAGGGCAACTACGTTCATATCCATTGCTAGATTGCCCTGACGTGATGCGGTAATGCAAAGGTGGGACACCGTAATCACAGCCCTTTTTATCTAATCTTAATCTAAAACCGACATTTTTATAAAAACCTAAATTATGAGTTGCAGTTATACCTATTCGGAATTATTCACCACTTATGGTGAACAAGTTGAACAAATACTGTTAGATAGGACTAACTATGGGGATATTCCATATCTGGTTTATAAAGCTCCTGCACTGACCCCCCAACTGGGTGAATACAGGAATTTTTTTATTACTATTTCTCTTGAGTAGGTGTGTAAATATGGGGTTCGAACATCATCCTATTCCCGGTCATGATTTTTATGAAAATTGCGCAAAAGAAAAAACCTCATTTTCTGAGGCTTTTTCATAATTCATCAAAAATTCATAAAAAGCTCCCCTGCCATAACGCTATTATAACTATCCTCTCAGACCAAAAATACATACAGAATCTGTATGATCAGTTTTGTTTTATTCGGCAAATGCAGATGCGCTAACACGCTCCTACTTGGCAGCCTGCCTGAGTTGCTCCAGCCGAGCAACGATGTCGTCCACCCCTTCGACACCGGGCGAGAACTGAACGTCGAAGAAAAGTTCTGCCGCACCAAGCTTTCGCGTTGCGACTATATCGCCAGCGATCTGCTCGAGGGTACCCGTGAAGTCGGTACGGTCTTTGCCAAGCGTCGCATCGGAAAATTCGACGTTTGCCCGGACGATGAGTTTCAGCGTCGAGGGATCGCGGCCAGCTTCCCGTGCCATCCCTTTGATCACCTCGAACATCTGCGCGATGCTGCCGATCG
>JBLNAE010000091.1:0-4849 GCA_050259195.1 Ignavibacteriales bacterium | reverse complement strand
ACTCTGCCGGCAAGTCGTCGTCAAGCGTGCCTTTGTAACTCTCTTCACCGCTCTGACGAAGGCCTACCGGACGTTCTGCAAGGCGTGCCGGTACTTTGCCGGCAGCCTGCTCGCTCCTTTGTAGAAGTGTACGTTCCGGGCCTCCTTCGGGATTTCCACAATCTGCCTGAATCTCTCCGAGGCCGCACCAACGGATGCTGGCGAGACCTTATAGGCGGTTTTGCCACGTTTGGCCGTAAATGTCTTCCGACGATAACTTTTGCGGCTCTGTTCATATCCGATCAGCACGCCGTAAGCTTTTCGGCCCGATCGCTTCTGGACAACGCCGGTCTTCAAGTCCTTCACGTTACCAGCGATGTAGACACGCTTGACCTTCGGGTACATCGCGCTGCCACCGCCGCGAGTTTTCTGTTCGATGTCGTAAGTGACGTACATTTCGTGAGCCCCGCCTTTGTACCTGAACTCCGTAGGATGATAACGGTGCTTTTTTGCGGTGCTTTCCATAGTTAGTTCCCCCATTTTTCATCGAAGTCCGCATTGGTGCCGATTTGCTTCGCACGGCTGTTGATCTTTTTAGCGGTTTTGTGGAACTCCTTCTTGCCGATCATTCTGAATGCCAATGCATCTTTTCTGAACTTTTCCTTCCAGGATGGGGCGTGGGTGAGTGTAATAAGATAACCAGCCCGCTTGTAAAGCTCCGTCAGGGCGGGCCGAGACTTGGCGCTACTGACATCATGGCGAATATCCATGAAGACCTTCTTCAGTCCTGTTTTGCTGTTGACCTCACCGTATATATGCTTTGCTTGAGCCATGATATATTCTCCTTTTTCATGTGACGCGATCCTTTATTTCCCTTACCCCTTTCTTACTAGCGCAGTGAGCGCAACAATAAAATGAACCGTGCGCTTCCACTCCATGCCCAATGATCTTGCAGCCACAGTGGGTGCATGTGGGAGCAAGGGCATGAATAGCACATTCGAAGCTATCGAACACGTGCTTCTTGCCAGCCATGACGATCTCAAAGGCTTTATCATATTCATTACCACACACTTCACATCGTGCCATCTTCATCACTCCATTGATTATATCTATCACGCATTATCCAACCAAGGATTTATCTACCAACGTTAACAGAGTCCACCTAACCAATCCGCCGTGTAAGTAGCTTTTTGGCCCGCTCTGCCCGTTGCTTCTCTTCTTCCTGCACCCCTCGAAAGAATTGTGCAAGTTCCTTGTCTCCGGCCTTCTCAGCATCTTGAATGTACTGTGTATATATTTCTGCATCGTGCAGCGCGTGGTAAAGCACACTAACTAGATTATAGTGCTCATCTTTGGTTCCTGTTATGTGCTCCATTTTGTCTTGTTCTCCTTTTCTCTTCTTCTTATCTATAAAAAATTGCAATATCCATGCCAGTATTTAATATTCTTAATTTTAATACTTGTAGGGAGTTACAGATAAGAAGAACATTCAAGAGAGATAAAAAATATGCTTAGCTGGGCAAACCTACACACCTTCCACAGTGTATTAATCCACACTTCTCTATTATTCTCTTCATCACTATCTCTTTTAAGTTGTAACTAACAGCAGCTATTGAGTATTAATATAAAAACCGATTGGTATAGTAATTGCGTTAACACCTAATATAGTTCGATTGTTCTTTCTTCAGCAGGTTTGTATGAGAAGTGCAAATATTCCGCAAGCAATAATAGGTAGGAGGTGTTAGATGAACAACAAAGTAAGGTCAGGGGACATAGTGAAGTTTAGTTTTGTCGGCAGGCTTGAAGACGGCTCTATATTCGAAACCACTGATGAGCCAATCTCCGTAGAGATTGGAAGAGCAAAACTTATAAGGGGACTCGACAAAGAGATATTGGGAATGGCACAGGGCGAAGAAAAGGAGATTACCGTCTCTCCTGAGGAAGGGTATGGCTTAGAAGACCCAAGTTCTGTCAGCTCGATTCCTCTTGAGGTTTTTGAGAACAATAACATCGAACCGGAAGTGGGCATGATGCTTAGAACGTCTGAGGGAGACTGCTATGTAACCGACATTTCAGATAAAGGCGTAGAAGTGACTTACAACCATCCACTTGCCGGAAAAACCCTAACCTTTGATGTTAAAATTGAAGAGGTAATTACTCAAAAGTGACGGGTAGAAGCCTGCTAGTTTGCTCAGAGGCGTTGATACTTTGGGATCATTCCCCTCATTCCTAGTCGGGCTAGAGACAGAAACAAGGAACCTTTTCTTTTTATGGGAATGGAAGGAAGATACTCAAACTCATTTCTGCAGTGGAAATTAAAAGAGGAGAGAATCGATAAAACTCTCTCCTCTTGGAGAGTTATTGAAGAGCAGTATCTTAGGGACGTATGAGTTCAAACTGTAGGTCATGATGATTGTATTAATCTGGAGACGGTTTCGCAAATAAGTAGATGTGCTCTCAATAATATAGAGATGGGGGTTTTAAGTAGGCAATAATCCCGGCTTCTCTATATAGTATTTATCCTTTATAGGGAGGGCATTACCATGGAGAATTTAAGAGTTAGAGATTTGATTGGTAAGAGAGAGAAGGTTTACTCTGTAGATGCAGATGATACGGCGGATGTGGCTGCCTTAAAGCTCAGAAATTTGAGAGTGAGGACTATAGGCGTCATAGAGAACGGGGGACTAGTCGGAGTTATAGGGCAAAGCGACCTTGCAAATAAGGTTGTGGCTATGAGTAGAAGCCCCTGGGAAGTGAAGGTCTCTAATATTATGAGCATCAATATAGTTACCGTTCAGCTTGATTCATCCTTCTTCGAGTGTCTGGAGCTTATGGATACACATCATATCGCACATCTGATTATACTTGATGACAATGGGAAATATTATGGAATGCTTTCATGGGGAGACCTGCAGCAGAGATTGGTTGAAGAGCTAAGACATCGGCTTGAGTTGACTCAGGAATATGCATTTGGACCATATTGCAATCTGCTTTTGGAGCAATCAAGAAAGCAGCAGTAATTGATATACCCACTACTTATCCCAAAAATTCTATCTCTCTCATCCTTTCGAGATCGAACTCCCGAATTAGATTCAATTCCTGTTCCGTCGGCGGCGAAGCAAAAGGGGCGGGTGAAACTGGAAAACCGTATTCTCTCTGACCTCCTCGTAACTCGAATATGGGTGAATAGCATCTAATACAAGGCTTCCATTTTCTTAAGACTGCGATTGGTGTGATGACCCTGTAGACGTTTCCGCTATTTATGAATGTACATCTGCCGTGCCTTGTTCTCCAGAGCATTACGCGCTTCGTGTTCGGATAAGTCAGGATGAGCTATATTGAATTTTACTGTCCCTTATTGGGAGATTGAGAGATATAGTCGGGATTGGTTTCCTAAAGGTTTTTTCTTCAGAGCTTTTGCTTTTCAAGCTCTGCGGAATCTTATAAGCCAAGAAGTAAGGAGGGGTTATGGATGTACAAAGGGCAATTCAAATAGCAAAGAGGGAGTGGGAAAACATAAGACTATCGCTCCAGATGTGCGGAGATATAGGAGAATTTGATTCAATAAACCATATAAATAGTAGCTCTGCCATCATATCTGAGACTTTTCCTCTTATTAGAAACCTCATAGAGATGGAGAATAAGCTCTCAACTTACGGGTACTTTACACAAGAGGCTGGCTATGTTTTCACATATCTCGCATCAAGGGCTGGAGAGAGGCTTGGACTTACATACAAACTAGCTCAGACCTTTGGTAGGGGATATAGCTGGATTAGAACTGGTTGGTTTGATCTAGAGAGTGTAGAGAAGCGACACTTAATAAAGCAGATAATCTTCTTTAAAATCTTCTTCCCACTGGGGAGGGATTTCATCAGCTGGGACTTTAATTCACCCGTGGTGAAAGCGAAACTGAAGGCTATAGTGTATAAGTTTGCCGCATGGCAGAGTAACCCTGAGAGCTATATTCAGGATATTAGAGAATGTAGAGAACAGCTAGAGCCTCTTTGGTATGGTTTATCATTGGCCATGAATCTTAATGAAGAATTCTCTGAATTTATCACTGCATAAATTTCAGCGCCAAGTCTCTTTTCCTCTTAGACAGACTCTATAGCTGATTTGCCTAGGTAGCTTACTTTGGGCTTCTTTCCGAAGTCACACCATTCAAAGGGAAGTAAGGGACTGGAACCGAGTTTCTAGGACGCAGTGAGCAACAAAAACTTTTCACTGCACAAACCAACTCGGCTTCTAATCCTCAATAAGTGTTTAGTGCAGAACCCGTGATTTGAAATAAAGTCAAATATACAGCTCAGTGAGATTGAATGTATCATAATGAAAAAAGGAATCGCATGGTATTATGCCATCTGTTAAGGATTATTGTTGCCTATTGACAACCAAGGCCTTTGTTGGGCGCGGCATTGATTGAACTATCTCAGTGCATTACGCCCAAGCAAGAAGATAAAGATCAAGAATGAGATTAAGCCCAGCACACTTCTTACCGCATGTAATCTTCCCCACCGAAGAAGAAGCTTCGACGCTAACTCATAATTTTTATCCTGAGAGGGATCCAATTGCTGCTTATTTGTGGAGAAAACAACGACGAGGGTAAAAGGAATAACTGCGACGAGAACAACGCCACCAATCAGCCACCAGAAAGACGAACCTCTCAGCCAAGCTGCGACTGCGCTTAAAAACCCGATTGCTCCCAATGCCCCTTGCAGAATAGCGGGTCTTCGGTAGCTAGGCGCGAACTCCGTGACAGCCAAGCCAGCACCACATTCCATTCTGGCAGGATGCTCCACTAGGTTGATATAGACCGCTGCCCCAGCAAACAGGCCTGCTGATAGTGTGGAAAGCATTTGAAGCAGCATAA
>JBLNAE010000090.1:0-35641 GCA_050259195.1 Ignavibacteriales bacterium | reverse complement strand
AGCTCTGCCGACTGCTCTATCTCGCGGCTCGCTTTTGCAACCTCGCCAACTCCAAGGTCGCTAAGGTTTCTGAGGCCGATAGTTCCTTCCTCAATGTCCTTTGCTCCTTTCAGAGCCTCATTAAATTCAAGTGCCTCAAGGAGGTGCTTAAGTTGGTCGGATTCGTCAATGATTCTCCTGGTAAGAAGAGAGCCTTCTATAAACTCACGCGCTCCGATATTGCCGGAGATCTTAGCCTCTGATTCCATAATGAGATTTTTTAACCTCTCGACCTTCTTTTTTTCTCTTTCCACAAAATCAATCGGGTTTCTCCTCCCAGACTGATTTTTTAAAAGCGAGTCTTTGACGTTTTGGGTATTTTCTTTAAGAGATTTCTCTCCATTTTCTAAACCCTTTATTCTCTCAAGGATCTCATTTAGCTCCGTAATCTGCTTTGCGAGCAGATTAGAGTTCAGCATCTGGGATCCGCTTTCAAGGGAGGCAATCATCTCTTGGAGGCTGCCTTCAAAGCCGGAGAGCAAATTCAGAGCCTCGTCAATTTTTCCTTTATTAATCAGTTTCATGATCTCATTTAGTTTTCCCTCTAAATCCAGTGTCTTAAATGAATCGGGATTTAGAAATCCTTCACGAGTGTCTCTACTCATGGAACTCAGTTTTTGGGATAGCTGAGACATGAGGCCCTTTAATTCTCCTATCTTTTTTTCAATCTCTTTTTTTGTCTCTTCATTACCTCCTTGTTTGAGCTTCTTGAGGAGTTCTGAAAGTTCATTGTATCTGTCAAACGCATCTCTTCCGTAAACGAGCGATTCTCTGAGCCTTTCTCCTCTGAGGGTGGAATCTAGAAATAAAATATCATCTTCAAACTCATTTATTTCTCTCTTTATAAGATCGTCGAGACGGAGAAAATCCGCCGCCGAAAACGAGGTGATCAAATCGCGTCGTTGGCCCAGGATGTCATTTATTCTTACCTTCATATTCGAGAGTCCTAAGAAATACGTATAATCTGAAAAATCATCGCTTTTCATTTTCTCCAGAATTTCATCCAAAGAGCCTGTTGCCTTTTCGATCTTGGCCATTATGCCCTCTTGAACCTTTTCAACGCCGCTTACGTTGACGTTCCTCTCATTAAAGCGATGCTCTATATCGTCTCCCAAAACGTCCAGAAATTCTTCTAAAAGCTTCTCTGTTGAGGCTATAGTATTTTCGTGTTTTTTTCTTGGATTATTGAGCTTAACCATAATCACGTTTGATGTCCCGACCTTAGGACCCGATACAGTGTCGTTATCATACGCATTTATCTTAACCTCTATTATCTCGTCTGGCTCTGACTGGACGCCGCTGAGATCCCAGGTGAATTTGCCATCTATTGATTTTGGCTCTTTTGTTATTCCCTCTATGGGCTTGCTCTCTTCGCCTCTCTTTGTCTTCCAGGCAAGGAGAAGTTTTGTAAGCCCGAAATCATCCTGGGCCTTATATGAAATGTCCAGGTTTTCCTTTTCCCCAATCTCTATAACATTCCCACCTGGAGACTCGATGGCTACTTTTGGGTTCTTGTCTTCATCGGATGTGATTTTAAAAATCTTCGATCTGAGGTTCTCCTTTTTATTTTGGATGAAAAAATCGCCATCTGAGAGGATTGTAAACTCGCTTTTGATCTTGCTTCTATCCCAGCCGAGGGGGGAGGGGAGATGGTTTTGAATGACAATTTCTCCTTCGGCTAACGGTCCCAGCGGAGTCGCTTCAAAGATCACACGGGTCCCTTTTATGGCTCTTACATCTCCGGTGCTTCCCTTCACCACTCGAGATGCGAGCTTCGTGTAAGCCGGGTACTTATACTCGACTTTAATATCCGCAAGCTCAAGAGGGTTTGGTTCTGAAGGGGGCAGGATATGGGCACTAAATAAAAAGCGTTGAAACCCCCTTGGCGCAAATATCAATATAACCACGGATAAAACAAGAATGGCGGCAAGGGGCTTTCTGTAGGTCTTTATTTTCTCTCTTGGCAGAGCGGGGGATAAATCCAGCGATTCGAGTTTGCAGGCGACTTCATTCACGTGTGCTTCTGTGAGGAATTTTGAAACACCCAGTCCTTTTCGGGTTTTGGTCAGATCGGACGCAAGAAGAAGTGCGTTTAGGGTGTCTTCTCCAAGGCCCGGGGATATTTTTTCAATCTCCAAGGCGAGTTTGGTTTTTTCTTCCTTTTTAAGTATTGCAGAGATGAAGAACTTTACAAAACCTAAGAATAAGGTCAGTATAGCTAGAATTTTGAGTATGGAGAAATAAACGTTATTCGAGTAGACATATGAGAAGAGCGAGACTAATCCCAGAGAAGCAAATAGAACTAGCAGAAATTCCGCTGAGCCCCTTGCGATCCAAATCTTTTTTCGCTCTTTCTCCAGATTATCTAAAAGTTCTTCAATAGCTTTTTCCGAACTACTTTTCATCAAATAAATACTACCGCAGAGTTGGGAAAAAGAAAACGGATTAGTAACACTTGTTAATCTATGTTATCATAATAATACTAAATTTGATACGTGCTTAGGTGTTAATATTTGGCATCTGAAATCTAATATAACTCATCTAAAATGATATTATTTGATGCGCACTGAGCATCAAATAGAGATGAAGAGAGATAGAAAAGGCCAAATTCTAAAAATTTCGAAAAAAATCCAAGGAGATCGTTATGGGATATAAAACCCTTCTTACAAAAAGGGTAGAGTTTTCTGCCTCTCATCGCTACTGGAACCCAAAATGGAATGAAGAAGCAAATAGAGCCGTATTCGGCAAATGCATCAGTCCCTATGGTCATGGGCATAACTACATACTCGAAGTTACTATTGAAGGCAGCGTTGATCCGGACACGGGGATGATTATAAACCTGTACAATTTAAAGCCGATAATAAATGATGTTCTCAAGGACTTTGACCACAAATTTCTAAATGAGGATAACCCGCATTTCAAGAATTTAATCCCCACAACGGAGAACATATCACGGGTTTTGTGGGATTTAATAGAGAAAAAACTTGAAGGGACTGCGGAGTGTAGGCTCCACAGAATCAGGCTTTATGAGACTCCTGACCTGTACGTGGATTACTGGAGGGAGTGATGGGAAAAGAGGTATGCGCTCTAACGAAGATTTATCATTTTTCCGCCGCCCACAGGCTCAATGCAAAGAAGTATTCTGATGAAGAAAATCGCCGGATATTCGGAAAATGCAACAATCCTAAAGGGCACGGACACGACTACTATGTTGAGGTTAAGGTAACGGGGGATATTCATCAGGATACAGGAATGATAATAAATCTCGGCGATCTGGACGAGGTGATGAAGGGCATTATAGATGAACTCGATCACACGAGGTTAGACGTTGAGATTCCATATTTCAGAGAATTTACTCCTTCCGGGGAAAACATAGTAAGGTATATATGGATAAAACTCCAGCCTAAGATGGACAAGGGCAGACTTCTTCACCTGAAGCTCTGGGAGACACCGGATAATTACTTCGAATATTTCGAGGATAACAATTGAGCCACAAATTGCCGCAAAACAAGATGCATCATGAATCATGCATCTTGCATCATTTTATATCCGTATTCATTTGTGACCAAAGTTAAATAGTTCTTTAGGAGGAAAGACGACAGCATGAGCATTGAGAAAGCAGTAAGGGAGATTCTTCTTGAGATTGGAGAGGACCCTGAGCGCCAGGGGCTTCAAGACACCCCTGATAGAATCTCCAGGATGTATAGAGAATTGACTGCGGGATACAGGGTATCGCCACATGAGATAATTAACGGTGCAATATTTGATATAAAATACGACGAGATGGTGGTTGTAAGGGATATAGAATTTTACAGCCTCTGTGAACATCATCTGCTCCCATTTTTTGGTACGTGTCATGTGGCCTATATTCCAAACGGAAAGATAATTGGACTCAGCAAGATTCCGAGAATCGTCGAGATGTTCTCCCGAAGGCTTCAGGTTCAGGAGAGAATGACAATAGAGATTGCGGATTTGCTCAACGAGGTTCTAAAACCAGACGGAGTGGCAGTTGTTGCAGAGGGATACCATCTCTGTATGGCTATGAGGGGGATTAAAAAGGCAGAAGCCAAGATGATAACAAGTGCCATGCATGGGGGTTTTAAGGAGGATGAAAGAACGAGAATGGAGTTCCTGAGCTTTATAGGAAATCACAAATGAATGGAGAGGTCGTGGTTGTTACTGGGGCGGGAAAAGGAATAGGAAGAGAAATAGCCTTTGAATTTGCTAAAGGAGGAGCGGCGGTTGCAATTTGTGCAAGAACGCTCGATAGTATAAAGGCAGTTGAAAGAGAGATAAAAGAAAGAGGGGGAGAAGCCTTAGCCATCGTGTGCGATATCGGGATTGAAGAGGAGGTTGAAAGGTTTATAAATGAGGTTTCCCAGATTAGCGGTGGCATAAACGTCCTCGTTAATAATGCGGGAGTCGCTTTTGTAGAATCTGTTTCTCGCCTTGATTTATCTAGATGGGAGCAGACGATTAGGGTAAATTTGACCGGGGCTTTTCTTATGACAAAATATGCTCTTGGATTCATGAGAGAAGGAGACCACATATTCAACATAGTCTCTATTGCCTCTAAAGCGGGATTTCCCAACTGGTCTGCGTACTGCGCCTCAAAATCCGGGCTTCTTGGCTTTACGAATTCTCTAAGAGAGGAACTCAGGGGGATGGGAATAAAGGTCACCGCTATAATTCCCGGGCCCACGGACACGCCTCTCTGGAAAGAGATTCCGGGAAATTGGGACAGGACAAGGATGATGAAACCCGAAGACGTTGCAAGAGCCGTTGTGAATATTTATAAACAACCAAAAGAGACCTTAACCGAAGAGATAGTTATTATGCCCATAGGGGGGGCATTTTGAAGGGGCGTTAGCTACGGGAAGAGAAAACAAATTTTTAAGTTCTTTCTCCCTGTTCTCTGTGATTAAGGAAAACAAAATGGATGAAACAAGTAGAATGAAAAAGATTGTAAGCCCGACAGTTACTCATCAGAAGAGAATTCCACCGGGGCAGGTGGTGACTCAGAAATTCCCGGTGTATGACATTGGCCCGAGACCGGCATTCAATAAAGAAAAGTGGCGTTTTGTAATAGGCGGCGAAGTGAAGGATAAAAAGACGATCACGTGGGATGAGTTTATGAGCCTTCCCAAAATAGAAGTACTCGCAGATTTTCATTGCGTCACAAAGTGGTCAAAACAGAACATGCTCTGGGAGGGGGTGAGCACAAGGACTATTTATGATTTAGTTGACCCTAATCCTGAAGCGAAATATCTGATGGCTCACTGTATGGAGGGGTACACGACAAACGTTCCGGTTGAGGATTTCCTCGAAGAAGACTCTCTTTTTGCTTATAATCTCAATGGCAGGCCACTTGAGCCTGAGCACGGATTTCCTCTTCGTCTCATCATCCCTCAACTTTATGCGTGGAAGAGCGCAAAGTACGTTAATGGGATAGAATTTATGATTGAAGATGAACCCGGATTCTGGGAACTCAGAGGCTACCACATGTACGGCGACCCTTGGAAAGAGCAGAGATTTTGGGAAAATGATATGAAACCCTGGGAGATAAGAAAGAAAGGTAAGCAACGGTAGATATTACGCAACTGTGGCATAATTAAGATGTAAGATGATGCAGATATTTTTGACAGGACTAAATCACAGGAACACTCCAGTTGAGGTAAGGGAGCGGTTTTCATTCTCCCAAGAGGGGCTTACCAAGCTATACCAGAAGAAGACCATTGAAGAGTGTTCTGTGCTCTCCACTTGTAGCCGGGTTGCAGATGAGGCAGAAATTAAGGATTGGGAGTAGAGGAAGCCAGCTTGCGCTCTGGCAGGCGGGATTCATAAAGAGCCTCGTAGAGGATAAATTCCCCCAGATAAAGGTAGAGATACATCGAATCCGAACAACCGGGGATAAAATCCTGGACGCACCGCTCTCCAAAATCGGCGGCAAAGAGGCGTTTGTAAAAGAGATTGAAGAGGCTCTTCTTCGGTGGGAAATTGACGTTGCCGTCCACAGTATGAAGGATGTTCCAACGTTTCTCCCCGAGGGACTAATAATCGGAGCGGTAGCTGAAAGACATGATCCGAGAGACGCTTTAGTTTCAAATGGAGGCATTGAGTTCCGCGAGCTTCCAAGGGGGGCGAAAATTGGGACAAGCAGTCTCAGGCGTCAGGCTCAATTTCTCCATCTTCGTCCTGATATTCAAGTTCTTCCACTTAGAGGAAACATTGATACGAGATTGAGGAAATTAAAGACCGAAGGGCTTGATTCCATTGTGCTTGCGCTTGCGGGCTTGGAAAGATTGGGATTTCGAGATGAAATCACGGAGTGCTTTTCCGTTGATGTTCTCGTTCCTGCCCCCGGGCAGGGCGCAGTGGCAGTCGAGTGTAGAGAGGATGACAAGGAAGTAACGGAGATGGTTTCACAAATTAATCACGAAGATTCTAGGATCGCCGTCTCTTCTGAGAGGGCGTTTCTTGAATGGCTTGGCGGCAGTTGCGAGATTCCCATAGGATGCCATGCTTCGGTTCGGAAGGATAGAATTAGAATCCTTGGCCTGATAGCCTCTCCCGACGGCGGAGAGGTAATAAGAGAAGAAATCGAGGACTCGGTGCAAAATCACAAATCTGCCGGACAGGAGCTTGCCCGAAGAATTTTTGATAAAGGCGGGGGTGGGATTCTTTCAAACCTTTCCATCCAGCACAAACCATAATTGGTTGTGGATGACATGAGAATTACATATTGGTGCGTTGTGGCTTTATTTATAGATTGAAACTGCTTTTCCATCTTTGAGTTCTAGGTGAATATTATCACCGACCTTAAATTCTCCAAACGTTCTTATGTCGTCGGTCTTAAACTCATAAGTCCCCCCTATTGTGTCTTTTGCTTCCAACGTATCGCCCTTAATGTCGGTTATCTCGCATATAATCTCTGTTATCTTTGGCGCGGTATTTATTCCATCTATGTCTCCATTCGTAACGGCGAGTGAACTCCCTACACCAAAAATAAGCCCTGCGATGAATGTAGATATAAACAGCCTTCTCATTCTCTGTCTCTCCTAAATGTTAACTCCTGTTACTGGCTTGCAGATTGCCCTTTTCTCTGGGCATTGCGATTACCTCGACCTTTACCTTAGCCGTTCCGTCTTTGAGCATTCCTATGGATTTAGCGGCGGCGTGAGAGAGGTCTATTATACGTCCTTTCTTATATGGTCCCCTGTCATTTATCTTCACTATAACGCGCTTTCCATTCTCCAGATTGGTGACTTTAGCTACTGTCCCCAATGGTAGGCTCTTGTGAGCGGCTGTATGGTCATACATGTTGAAATGCTCGCCGCTTGCCGTTTTTTTACCATGCCAATGGGCGCACCATGAGGCAATGCCGATTTGTGCGCGAACCTTGAGTGCTCGGCCTTCTTTAACGCTCGTTTGATTTTCTGCGGTGGTTGCGCTTTCTACTGAATTTGGAACACTCTCTTTTGAAATGGACTTAGAAGAGAAAAACGGAAGGATCGGTAAGATCAGAAGGAGTAGTACGTTCTTGACTAATTTTTTCATCTTTATCCTCCTGAAGAATCTTCAGCATTATTAAAATCAAAGGATGAAAAGTAGATATGAGTTTTTTTCGCAATATTCGTGCCAGCAGATTCCGTATCTATAATTGGATTTTTTGGTTTTTAATTGCGGGAAGTTACGTGTAGAATGATTTCGGTCAGAGGCAAAGATGCGCCTGTGTGGGGATTAATGCACTGTAGAGGCTGTGCAAATCTACACAAATTCTTGACAAAGGCATGAGTAAAGTATTAGGATTAGATGCAATATAAATTAGATGTATAAACAAATAACAATAAACCAATCGAGCTATAAACCAAGCGCCGACTCTGGCGGAATTTTATTTTGCCAATGCATGATAATTAATATATGACTGGGCTTTTATTGGCCAAATGTTTGGAGGACTGAATGCGTGAACTTAGGTTCGACCCAATTAGAAATAGATGGGTAATAATATCGCCTGAAAGGGCAAGAAGGCCGAGTGATTATGTGATTGCTCAAGATGATAAGTCTGACAAGACGGTAGTTGTGTGTCCTTTCTGCGAGGGTTCAGAGGAAAAAACCCCTCCTGAAATCTTTGCAATAAGGAACGGCTCAAAACCCAATTCTCCGGGGTGGAGAGTAAGGGTCGTTCCAAATAAATTTCCCGCACTCCAGATAGAGGATAACGCGATTAGATATGGAATGGGGATATTCGATGTAGTAAGTGGCGCCGGAGCGCATGAAGTAATTATAGAGACCCCCGATCACAGTAAAGGTCTCGGCGACCTCGATGTGGATTGGATTAAGGATGTGCTCTTGGCTTTTAGAGAGAGGATAAGGGACCTCTTTCACGACCCTCGGCTTCGCTATATATTAATATTCAAAAATCACAGGGCTCAGGCCGGAGCCTCGCTTGCGCACACCCATTCACAGCTCATCGCAACTCCTATGGTTCCACCCATAGTAAAGCAGGAGCTTGCCAGTTGCAGAGAGAACTTCAGGACCAAGGAGAGGTGTTTTATATGCGACCTTATAAAACAGGAAATCGAGTTTGGAACAAGGATCATTTATGAAACAAGGGACTATGTTATATGGGCTCCATTTGCCTCGAGCTTTCCCTTTGAGACGTGGATACTTCCTAAAAAACACCTGCACGATTTTTCGATGCTCAGTGACGAGGAGTTAAGAGACCTAGCCCCTGTGCTAAAACTCTGTCTTACGTCCATCAAAAAGCTCTTAAACGACCCACCTTATAATTTTGTGATCCATACGTCTCCCCCTAAATTCAAACGTCCAGGTCAACCGCAGCACTGGGATTCAATTGATTTTGATTTTCATTGGCATATGGAGCTAATTCCACGCCTTACGAGCATAGCGGGGTTTGAATGGGGAGCAGGGTTCTTTATAAATCCCACGCCCCCGGAAGCAGCCGCCAATTACCTGAGAGAGGAGATAAAAAACAACGTATAAGGAAAATTTCTATTTTGTAGGGACGTATGACCATACATCCTGCTTCGAAAAAGTAAATATATAGGTGAGATTGCTCTTGACTTATAAAGTAAAACGCTTTATTTTGTTAGCTATAATTAATCAATTTACTTAAATGATTGTATCGCTTCTGAAAAAATACATCTGGGTCATAAATCTCATACTTCTTGCAGGGCTTTCTTACTCTATTGCTCAGATTGTAAGCGATAGGATTAGAGAAAAGGTGTCTCCCCCGTCGGTCCAGGCTCGCCCTCCTTCAGGTGCCATATTCGAAGATGTAAATGTAAATAGTAAACCGAATCAATTATATTCCCATGATTCTTATAACGTTATATTAAAGAGAAATATATTTGGTTTAAGAAATACGTCTTTGGGTTCAGGTGACCTGATTCCAAACAGCGTTCCTCAGACTACGCTTAACCTTGAACTTCTTGGAACCGTTCTTAATGCAGGGGAAAAATCTACTGCTGTTATTAAAAACCTTGATAATGGCAAGGTTCGTGGCTACTCTCCAGGAGAGGTAATTGATATAATCACATCTGAGAGTGTAAAGCTTGGGAAGGTTGAAAACTGTATTGCCATAGTTGAGCGCTCTGACGGGCCTGAGACAATAAAGTGTAAAAATATGGGCAATGTTTTCTCTTCCACTGCCTCTTCGCCTCAGTGGGGTCGGGGTTCTGCGTCATTGGGAAGGGGTCCGCGGGGTGGGAAAGAAAATATTTCTGCACAGAATTCGGGCACGCCGCAAATTGGGAGCGAGGGCATAAGGGAGGTGGCTGAAGGGATTTATGAAATTGATCAAAAGATGCTGAATGATGCTCTGAGTGATCCGAACCAACTTTTAACCCAAGCCCGCGCCATTCCGCAGGAAGACGGGCTGAGGTTCTTTGCCGTAAGACCAAATAGCATTTTCTCTAGAATAGGAATTAGAAATGGGGACGTGGTGCACAGGATAAATGATGTAGAGCTTGATAACATTGAAAACGCCTTCGCTGTTTTTCAGGAGCTAAGAGAGCAGTCCCGCTTCAGTATAGATATTACGAGAGGGGGGCAGGATCTGACGTATCAATACACGGTCAGATAAGAAAAATAAATGATCTAAGGGTTCTTAGATGGAGGGGTCAAAAAACGATTGGCGGAAGATTGGATTTGGGCGCAGAGGTAGAATATATAGTTACGGAAAGAAAATAGAGCTCTCAATGACTACACGATAAGAGGAACCCATGATATGAAAAAAGCCCTTCAGCCTTTTTTGATCTCTGTGCTTATTTTGGCTTTAGACGGATATCGCGATTGGGTTTCTTCCCAGCCGCGCCAAGACGATGTATATAACAGATACCATAGTAATAACCCCTTGATACTTTGCTCTCGTTGTCAGGTTCAAAAGAAAGGACAAAGGGCAACAAAATTGGATAAAACATTCACCGGAGAAATAAGCCAGCGTACAATAGCTCAGAACAACAAAGAAGGGGTCCAAACAAACGAAGAGGTCGAACAAGAAGAAACTGTGGCTCCGATTCCGGGGGTTTCTAAAGAGGTTTCTCCTCAACCGCCAAATATCGGTACCGAGAAACAAGAGACGAAATTCCCCGCTGCGGAAAAGACGAGTTACACGGTTAAAGAGGGAGACACATTATCTGGTATAGCAAGAAGGTTCCATGTCTCAGTCGAAGAACTAAGAAATGCCAACGGCCTTAAAAGTGACGGAGTAACCGTAGGACAGGTTTTAGAGATTCCTCAAGAAAGGGCCTTTACACAAAGGAGACGAGTAAGGTCTCAGGAAGAATTCCTGCAATCCCAGATAAATCAACCCAAGGCGGCGCAGGCAACTGCCCCTCAAGAAGAGATAATAAACCTTCAGAATGAGATGGACATAAGGGACTTGATTCAGACGATGAGTGAAATCACCGGGCAGACGTTCATTTTGGATGAATCGGTAAAGGGCAAGAGGGTAACAATCGTGACGCCTAGGGAGGGGTTTAAGAAACAAAACGCTCTCAGGCTCTTTGAGGCGATCTTGGACTTAAACGGATTTGCGATAGTAAAAAAGGATAGCATAAGCAAGATAATCCCCAAGAGGGAGATAAAAACTGAAAGCCTCCCTACGGGTATCGGGCTTGAATACGGCTCTCCCTCAGATAAGTTCGTTACAAGACTCGTTCCACTTAAGAATATAAACGCTGTAGAGATTGCAAATGCGCTAAAGCCAATTGTCTCGAAAGAGGGAGATGTCATAGCTTACCCGTCTTCAAATACGCTCATTATAATAGATACGGCGTCGAATCTTAACAGAATCCTCAAAATCATTGGGAATATTGATGCGGAAACCGGAATTGAGTTCGTAAAGATTAAACACGCTGACGCTGCAGATGTTGCCGCGACGCTTACGGACATCTTTGGTGGAGAGAGTGTGGCTCCAAGCGTTGAAACCCCTGCTCAGCCGGGCGTGTTTCAGCCGCAAGTTCAAAGGCGTCCTGCGCGTGTTCCAACCCGTGCCACTTCAGGAGCGGCTAGGGGAGAGCAGGGAGCTTTAGGGCTTAAAATAATCACGGATGAAAGGACTAATTCGCTCATAATAATTGCCCGTCCTCAGGATATGTCCAAGATTAAAGCGGTGATTGAAAAGCTCGACGTTGAGATAGAGCAGCCGGAGCAGGGAATCTATGTAATCCGCCTTCAAAACGCAGACGCTACAGAGGTGGTTGGAGTTCTCTCTAGTTTAATCTCTGGAGGAGGCGGGGCTGTGGCACCCACGCAGCCCACACGTAGAGGAATAGGAGGAAGAACCACTGGATTGGGTGGGCTAGGAGGATTGGGAGGGGGGACCTTCGGAGGCCAATACCAAGGTGGGCAGACGGGGACTCTATTGCCAGGTGGGCAAACCGGGACCCTTGGCGGTGTTGGACAATCGGTGGGAGGACAAATTCAAAGGGAATATCCTAGCGGGGGCGGAATTTCGGCGGTTGCCGCAGAGGGTATAAGAATCACAGCCGACCCTGCTACGAATTCCATTATAATTGTAGGCTCGCGCAGGGATTATGAAACTGTAAAAAAGGTTGTTGATGAGCTGGATATAAGAAGAAAACAGGTGTATGTTGAGGCTGCGATACTCGAAGTGAGTCTTAACAATCTAAGAGCGCTTGGGACAAGCTTTAGCCTCGGTTTTACATTTGATAACGGGGGCGGCTTTGTCGGAACTAATCTTCCAGGGCTGCCGAGCCTTTTTGGTGTTGCGGCAAGCCCTCAGACTTTGGCAACTTCGCTTGGAGGCGTATCTGGGTTATTCCTGGGGGTTGTTGGTAAAACGGTCAATATTAATGGCGTTCAAATTCCAGCCTATTCTGCCCTTGTTCAAGCCCTTTCTTCTCTGAACGATGCTAACGTTCTCTCTACTCCCAGCCTTCTTACAAGGGATAATCAGGAGGCACAAATTACCGTAGCCGATGTGATTCCCTTTCCTACTGGAAGCACCGTCGCACAAAGCGGCGTTACTGTACAGACGATAGACCGTGAACCCGTCGGTATACTGCTTGACATTGTTCCTCAGATTGGCGAAGGCGACTACTTGAGTTTAAACATACACATAGAGGTTTCTAATACGACGACAGCACCTGCCGGTCTCAACACTCAGCAATTAGGTATTGCAACGAACACGAGAAGCGCCGATTCGTCAGTGGTTGTAAAAGATGGCCAAACAATCGTAATTGGGGGGCTCGTTTCGGATAGAGAAACTGTCAGCGTAAGCAAGGTTCCGCTCCTTGGCGATATTCCGATTCTTGGCTATCTTTTTAAGTTTAAAACGACACAGAGCCAAAAGGTAAATCTTATGATTGTTCTTTCACCAAAGATAGTTAAAGATGAAGCCGATATGCAGAAAATCCTTGAAGAAAGACAGAAGCAAAACATGCGCCTTCAGCAAAGGGGCTATGAGAAACCCATGATACTCCAATGACTCAATATTTTCTTTTAAAGCGAAATATGTCCCTTCAGCAAAAGGGGTTTGAAAAAAGGGGGTACTGATGTGAAGAGGCTTGAGGAAATAATAAGTGAGAGAAACCCTGCGGCGCAGGGGAAGATTGACGATCTAATCAATAATAAAAACGGCGAAAAGTTTGAAGAAGCGTTTTTGAAATCAAAGATCTTGGACGATGATGAAGCCCTGGAGGTCCTTTCAGAGTTCTATGGAATTCCCCATATAAGCGCCATATCTGAGAGAGAGATTGACTCGGAGCTTATAAAGCTCATTCCCATCAGCTTTGCAAAAAAGTTCAAGCTGATTCCCTTAAAGAGGGGAGACGGAAAGGTCATAGTGGTTTTTGCCCCACCTCTCGACCTATATGCGCTTGATGAGGTAAGGTCGCTTTTTGGATGTGAAGTAGAGCCGTTTCTTGCGCTCGGTCCTGTAGTTATAGACTGCATAAACAGGGTCTATGAGCGGGGTACGGAGATGAGGGATGGGATTGAAAATGGAACGATGGGAATTACAGAGTCCGAGTTTCAGGAACCTAAAGACCTTCTTGAAGCAGAAGACGAGGCGCCGATAATTAGGTTTGTAAACTCGCTCCTTTTTCAGGCGGTAAAGGAGAAGGCAAGCGACATTCACGTAGAGTGCTTTGAAAAAGATGTCGTTGTGAGATTTAGAAAAGATGGGATCCTCCATAAAATAACGGCGGTTCCAAAGAGACTTCAGTCATCCATTATATCAAGGGTAAAGATTATGGCTGAGCTTGATATTGCGGAGAAGAGAAAGCCCCAGGATGGAAGGATAAGGGTAAAGATCGCAGGACGCGACGTTGACGTCCGTATATCTGCCGTTCCCACATCTCACGGGGAGAGCGTCGTAATGAGACTCCTCGACCGCTCTACGGTTCTCCTTGAGTTGGAAGAGCTGGGGTTTGAGGGTAAAAAACTCGATACGGTAAATTCTCTTATTCATCGCCCGCATGGAATCATTCTTGTCACAGGCCCTACGGGAAGCGGAAAAACGACTACTCTTTATGCTGCCCTTGAGAGGATTAATTCTCCCGATAAAAAGATCATCACGATTGAAGACCCGATTGAGTACCAGATCCAGGGAATAAACCAGATTCAGGTAAACTCAAAAGTGAACCTCACGTTTGCAAACGGCCTGAGATCGGTTCTGCGTCAAGATCCAGATGTGATCTTAGTAGGTGAAATCAGAGACAGGGAAACTGCGGACATCGCGATCCACGCATCGCTTACGGGACACCTTGTTTTTTCTACACTCCATACAAACGACTCCGCAAGCGCAATAACGAGGCTTGTGGATATGGGAATCGAGCCTTTCCTTGTAGCATCCTCTCTTATCGCTGTCGTGGCGCAGAGACTCATTCGGTTTCTCTGCCGCTCATGCAAGGAGCTTTATACGCCCCTTGAGGATGAGCTGAAAAAAATAGATATTGATAGAGGTGAACTTCCAGGAGGGAGGCTGTATCGGGCGAAGGGCTGCAGCGAGTGTCTTAATATGGGTTACAGCGGAAGAAGCGGGATATTTGAAACCCTTATTATTGATGACGAAATTCGAGGTCTTACGCTGAGTGCTGTGGACTCTACGACGATAAAGAAAAAGGCGATTGAACATGGAATGTCCACGCTGAGGATGGACGGTGCGGAAAAGGTTCTTAAGGGCTTGACTTCAATAGACGAGGTCATGCGTGTTACGGAAGAGGACGAGATGTGATTAGAATTTAGGAGTCAGAATTCGAAATCCAGAAGAAAACTTCTGACTCCTGTATTCTGGATTCTGATTGTAAAAGATGCCTGTTTATAAATACAAAGCGATTAACGAAAGGGGAAAGACGGTACAGGGGACGATAGACGCCGAATCCCCTAAGGCCGCAACTGAGAAGCTGAAGCGTCAGAGTATGTTTCTCTCTTCTCTCGGTGAGGTTAAAAAGGAGAAGGCAAGAAAGTTTTTTCTATTTAAAGGTATAAACGCGGGAGAGCTTGTAGTGACGACAAGGCAATTTTCTACCCTTATTTCTGCAGGGTTTCCGCTTGAAGCGTCTCTTGTTGCGCTCTCTGAACAGACGGAAGATGCAAAACTCAGCCAGGTGCTCACTCATGTAAGAGACAGAGTGAGCGAAGGCAGTTCTTTAGCTGGCGCACTCAGAGAGCATCCAAACGCATTTTCTAATCTTTATATAAACATCGTAAAAGCGGGCGAGGCAAGCGGCACACTCGATATTGTACTCCTTAGACTTGCGGATTTTCTTGAAAAACAGATGGCTCTTCGATCACGTATAAGGAGCGCGCTTATTTATCCGATATTTATGTTCTTTATAGGGAGCGGTGTTCTCTTTTTTATGATGACATACATTATCCCTAAGATAGCAAAAATATTTGAGGAAAGCCGAAAAGCCCTGCCGCTTATCACAATAGTGCTTATAAAGTTTAGTGATTTTCTAAGCCACAACCTCGTCGCTCTTTTTCTTTTATTTGTCGGTTTGATTTTTATTGCCTACCGCTTCACCAAAACTGAACGCGGGAGTGCATTATTCGATCGTTTGATTCTTAGGCTCCCAATATTTGGGAAAATTATAAAAATGGTCATAATATCGAGATTCACGCGCACGCTCGGGACCCTTCTTGGCAGTGGAATCCCGCTTCTCGATGCGCTCGAAATTGGAGAGGCGGTCTTAGGAAATGCAGTCTACGTCGAAACCCTAAAAAAGGTTCGTGAAAACGTAAGGGAGGGAACGAGTCTTGCGGGGCCTTTGAGAGAAAGCGGTGTGTTCCCGCCGCTTATGACACGAATGATAACCGTGGGGGAGCAGACTGGAGAGATGGAGGAGATGCTCTCAAAGATTGCAAATATATATGACCTTCAGATCGAAACTTCGGTCTCTACGCTTACGTCTCTGCTTGAGCCTGTTATGATACTGGCAATCGGTGTGGTTATCGGGTTTATAGTTTTTGCAATTCTTCTTCCTATATTTGATTTAACATCTACTATTGGCAGATAGGAGGTTTTAAATGAGGTCACAAGAAGGCGGTTTTACGCTTATTGAAATCATGGTGGTTCTGGTCATCATTGCTGGGCTTGCATATGTAGTGAGCACGAATGTTATAGGCAGGCTTGGAAAAGCAAGAGTTGAGACTACAAAGATTCAGATCAAAAACCTTGAGAGTGGGCTACAACAGTTTAAACTTGATAATGGCTTTTATCCCGAAACTCAACAGGGGCTTGAAGCTTTGACTGCCCCTCCAACCGTCGGACGGATTCCCCAGAACTACGCGAGAGAAGGATACCTTGATAAGCCCCAAGTCCCTAAGGATCAGTGGGGGAATGAGTTTAAGTACATAGGTCCCGATCAAACCCAGGACGGCTCTTATGAAATTATATCGCCCGGACCCGATGGTGTTTATCCGAGCGATGACGATATATCGAGTCGGAACATTCAATGAAAGATAAAAAGGGGTTTACGCTTATAGAGCTTGCCGTAGTGATTGTTCTGGTAGGTGCTTTCTTATTAGTAGCCATACCCAAGTTTGAGAGTATCACTGAGGTAAATATTAAAAGCGCATCACGGAGACTAAGTGGAACAATAATGTATCTCTACAGCGAGGCCATTTTTAAGAAAACCGTCTATAAGCTCGCATTTGATATTGATAGGGGTGAATACTGGATACAGGTTCTCGATGGAAATGAGTTTAAGGCACCTACAGATGACCCTCTTTTGGGGATAAAGAAGCTTCCTGATGGAGTTTATTTTAAGGATATAATGACTCAGCGAAGCCCTGGAAAGAGTGTAAAGGGAAGCGGAGAATTCATACTGTTTATGCCGACCGGATTCGTTGAGCCTGCCGTGATTCACCTGGAGACCGAAGGAGGCGTTGATTATACAATAGCTACAAAGCCCTATACCGGGGGAACCATAGTTCTCGATGAGTATGTTGACCTTTTTCAGAAATAAGAGTAGAGACGCAAAATTTTGCCTCTCTACAATGGATTCTGGGTTTCTTCTCCTTGAGGTTCTCGTTGCTGTTGCAATACTCGGCTCTGCACTTGCCGTGCTTTTGGGGTCTGTAAATAGAAATTTAATCCTTACTTCTCGGTCAAAAGACCTTGTTGTTGCTGAGACCCTAGCACAAAGGAAACTCGCGGAGATCGAGCTTGAGGGATTCCCGGACCCGAGACAGGAGCAGGGGGATTTCACGGAGGCTCCTGGATTTAGATGGTTTCTCTCCATAGTGCCTGCAACTGTTCCGGGACTCAACACGGAAATAAGAACGGTTCGTTTACTCATTACCTGGGATGAAGGGAGAAAAGAGTTTGAACTCACATTGGCGATGGCTAACCTCAAGTAGTGGTTCTCTAAAAACCGTGATTGCGATGAACAAGAGCAATCGGATGCCATCAACCGCAAGCCTCACGGTCGAGATCAGCCGAAAGCTCCTATTCGTCCCTTTCGTCCCTCTGGATTCCCGATCTCACCGACTGAATCAGAGACAGGAATATTGCGGATCCGGAGGATTCACACTGCTTGAGGTGCTCCTTGCCATTTTTATCGGGGCAATAGTTTTAACCGTCCTCTATGCCTCTTTCTTCCAAATCGTAAACGCAAAGGATTCCGCCGAAGACAAGCTTGAACTTTATCATGAGGCGAGAGTTATCATATCCAAGATGACCGAAGACTTATCAATGGCATATCCGAGGGGCATGATTTATCCGGTTCAGGGTGCTTCCGCATCCTCTTTTTTTGTTGGAAAGGCGGAGCAACAGGGTGGGCGTAGTTCAGTTGACTTTACGTCTCTATCCCACGCGGGAGGAATAAACTCAGGGGACTCAGACCAAGCCGAGATCACATATTACTTGAAGCCGGTTCCCCAGAGCGATCTCTTTTTTCTTATGAGAAGGGAAAACCCAAGGGTTGGGAGCGACTCCAGCGCGATTGAATACCCGCTTTCTGAGCGCGTGGTGGGATTTACCCTTACATATATGAAGACTGATGGAGATGAATTCATCAATGACTGGGATTCGGCGCAAACATCCTCTCTTCCAAGAGCCGTTGACATAACATTAACCTTAAGAAGCGCCAAGGGAGAGGACTTTGAGTTTAACTCTATTGTATTAATTCCTATAGCGGATTAAAAGAGGTTGAATAGTGCATTTGTAGGGGCGACCCGCCGGGTCGCCCCTACAGTTGGAATAACTCATGAACAATAACTTCAAAAGAAAATCCGAAAGTGGCGTTGTGCTCATTATCGTGCTTATTGTCGTCGCAATCCTTACGACTCTTGTCGTTGATCTCATCTATTTCACGCAAATAAATACGGAAATATCGGCCAATTCAAGAGATGCTATGAAATCGCAATACATTGCAAAGTCAGGTGTATACATAATTGCGGGAACGATAAGGAATGAGTCTCCTGAGAGTCTAACGTCAATTTCGGGTCTGCTCGGCGACCAAAGCGGAAATTCCCAAGGGTACTGGGATATTACGATTCCCTCTCTCCCAGTTGGAGACGGAGTTGCATCCGTTGTGGTTGTTGATGAGCGATCAAAGGTAAATCTCAATGCCATTGTAAACCAGATCACGAATCAGGTTGACCAACAGGTCCTCAAAGAGATTACCGAGCTTTTCAGAAAGGTGGGAGTGGATAATGGTAAATCCTCGCGTTTTATCTCAAGCCTGATCAATTGGCTCGACCATCCAATATCGGGGCAGCAAAATAATGACCAAGACCCAAACGGAGCAAATGCTGAGTTCTATGCAAAGCTGCAAAATCCTTATCAGATAAAAGATGGGCCGCTGGACAGCGTTGAAGAAATTCGAATGATAAGCGGAATGGATGATGATTTCTTCAATAAAATTAAAGACTACGTTACGGTTTATCCAACGGACAAAAAGATAAATTTCAGCACCGCTCCCAAGGTCGTGATGATGGCTGCGCTAGAGGGCGCATCGGTTTCGGCTTTTCCAAGACAAGGAAGTGCCTCTCAAGAAGATCTAAGAGATGATACCGCGGAAAGTATTGCCAATGCTGTGATAGATGCGAGAAAAGACAACTCCGTGATTGATCAAAGAAGGGTGCGCGAAATAGTGCAGAAGGAGAATGTCGATCCGTCAATTCCAATCAGCGCTGGCTTAAGTGGCGTTGTTCTAACCACGGGCAAAAGCGACGTGTTTTCTATAACATCTACGGGTAGCCTGGGACGAGGAAATTCCATAGCCAGGGTCATTAGAGCGGTTGTAAGAAAAAGTACTTCTCAAAATTCACAGGGAGTAAATATTATCTCATGGAAAGAGCAATAGAGAATTTAAAAAAGATAAAGGAAGAATTAAAGGGGGAGTTTTTTGAAAGAGACGAGGTTGTAGAGGGAACTCTTTGCGCCCTCCTATGCGGTTGTCACATACTCCTTATCGGTCCTCCGGGAACGGCAAAATCGCTCCTTGCGCATGAGGTCTGTAAAAGGGTCTCCGGAGCAAAATACTTTCAGTGGCTCCTTACAAAATTCACCACGCCTGAAGAGATCTTCGGTGCCGTGAGTCTAAAGGGGTTAGAGAACGATGAATATAGAAGAGTAGTAAACGGAAAATTGCCCGAAGCCTATATTGCCTTTCTCGATGAAATATTTAAAGCGAGTTCTTCAATACTCAACACCCTTCTTACAATTATGAATGAGAGAGTTTTCTACAATGGCACGGAAGCGACTGAGGTTCCTCTTGTTACGCTCTTTGGAGCAAGCAACGAGCTTCCATCGGAAGAAGATGAACTTGAAGCTCTATATGACAGGTTTCTGCTCAGATACGTTGTGGATTACATAAAAGAGGATTTTCGATTCATAAAAATGATACAGTCCGACGAGGTTGAGAGAAAAAAGACCGTTATAACCGTTGAGGAGCTCAAGCACTGTCAATCTCAAACGAAGGGCGTTCGCATTCCGCCTCATATAATAAAGCTCATCTCCCGCATAAGAAATGAACTCAAAAAGAAGGGAGTTGTCCTTTCGGACAGGCGCTATAAACAATCGGTTCTCCTTCTTAAAGCGAGAGCATATCTTGATGGAAGAGGCGAGGTTGATGAAAACGATTTAAGCATTCTCGAAAATGTCCTCTGGCGAGATCCGGGTGAAAGAGGGGAGATTCAGTCTATAATCTATCAGTCACTGCACGGCTATAGAGACCGCGCGCGTGAATTGCTCGTTCAGGCAAAGGAGCTTGAATCATACGCAAAGCGTCCCTGGGATAATGAGGAGATGCTCATTAAAGCGAACATAGAGGCTCAGACAAAATTAAGACACGTGCTTTCAAAGGTTGACGCCCTGTTTGATGAATGTAGAGAGCGTGGAAAATCTCTTGAAGAACTCTCAAGGGTAAAAACCGAAATTGAGGACATACAAAAAGAAATCCTGAACAGACTTCTTTCCGGAAAAGAAGAGCCGAGTTAGCCCTTTAGAAGATTCGCTCCTACTTATAAAAACTCTTGTGGGTGGGTAGAAAACTCTGCTCCATGAATTAACTTTAGTCGTGACCACTCTTTATTTTCTTACTGTGTGCTTCTCCTGATTAGAGTATAATTATAATTTAGACTTTTTACTAAGGAGAATGCCATGTCGAAATTACCAGAACTTGCTCATAAGCTAATTACTGAAGGTAGAAACTTTGCTGCGGTTGCAACCCTTATGCCGGATGGTTCGCCACAGGTCAGCATTGTTTGGATAGATTCAGACGGCGAACACGTCATTTTTAACACTGCTGAGGGGCGGGCCAAAGCAAAAAATCTTCGCAGGGATCCCAGGGTTGCGGTAACTGTTATAAATTCTGAAAATCCCTACGAGCAGGTGATGATTCGTGGGCATGTTGTTGAGATGACTCATAACGGCGCGGACACCCATATAGATCGGCTTGCGAAGAAGTATTTGGGGGTTGACAGATATCCCTACCGTGGGCCGGGAGAGCAGCGCGTTATTGTCAAAATCGCCCCGGATCACATCGGAGTATTTGGATAACGCGTGTTTTTATGTATTAGATAACACGTAAAGGCTAGAAGCGGTCTCATAAATACTGGTAGAACGCAAAAAAAGCTATGAAAACACAGAGTTACTACCATTTATGAGACTGGTTCTAGTAACATGACACCTACCGAATCTAAACATCCCAAGGTCTTCATCAGCTACAGCCATGATTCACCTGAGCACAAAGATCACGTACTGAATCTTTCTAACCGCCTGCGTATCGATGGGATAGATTGCTATATAGACCAGTATGAAGAGTCACCACGGGAGGGATGGCCGCAGTGGACGAGAAAACAAATTAAGGAGGCTGACTTTGTTCTCATAGTGTGTACCGAGAAATATGAGCGACGATTTGAAGGTGAGGAAGAAATTGGAAAAGGCTTGGGTGCAAAATGGGAAGGGGCGATAATCACCCAAGGACTCTACGAGGCCGAAGCCAACAACATCAAGTTTATACCTGTGCTGTTCTCTTCCCAAGATTTGGCTCACATTCCTGTTGTGCTTCGCAGTGTGACATACTACAAGCTCGATACCGAAGAGACCGAAGAGGGCTATGAAAACCTTTATCGCCGCCTTACCAATCAACCTCGTATCCTGAAGCCTGAGTTTGGCAAATTAAGGCCAATGCCACCTCTTAAGTTCAAAGAGACACGAGTCCAGCAAGCTGGGGGAACTCCGCATGAGGAAACTGTTCTGGAGATAGCTCATCAGATTCGTGTACAGGAGGATCGCAAGAGATTTTTGGACTCCACTGAAGGTGTCCAGGCGGCAAATGTCGAACTCGCTAAGTTGCTGGATGAGCTAGAAAGGTGTTGTGATAAGATTTCTGCTAATAATGAAGAGTTAACTTTTGGCAAAGAACGAAACGATATAAAGTTAGTATTGTCTACCCGAGGACTCAGTCTGAGCGTATTTTGGGGGTTGCGATATACGAACACGTTAAAATACTCTCGTCTCTTTATAATACTTTTGGACAACTCATTATTTCGCAAAGGTGAAATTCGGTTTAGACAGCCCCAATTGTTAAAAAAATTTGAATTCGACTTTGATCGTGATGCTGCTGGTGAGCTTGGGTGGCGACAATCGAATGGAGAGAAGCAACTTTTTACCTCGGCTCAATTGGCTCAGGAGTGCATGAAAATACTCCTCGACGAAGTTCGGAACATTAGATTGAGTGGATAAGCCAGATCATTAATAGACTTTAAAACTCCTAATTCAACCCTCTTGCTATTGAACCTCCTTCCGAAACTGTTTAGACTCTCCAAGCGTATATGAAAGAAACCATAAGAGTCGCAATTCCGATTCAGAATGAGGGGACATTTTATTATTCAGTTCCTCTGTATCTTCAAGACGGGATTCAAGTTGGGAAGCGCGTTCTGGTTCCGTTCAAGAGCAAGCGTGCTCTTGGGTTCACCGTTGGATTTGGAAAACCGCCTGAGGGGTTAGCGCTTAGAGAGATAATAGATATTGTGGATGAAGAGCCGCTCTTTGATGAAAAGAGGCTTGAGTTTCTTAACTGGATTGCAAGGTATTATCTAACATCGCTTGGGATTGTTCTTAAATCTGCCCATCCGGGGGGATTGGGGATAACTCTCAAAAAGGTTATCAAGATTACGGAAAAAGGGACGAATCCACCCGGCAAGGATAGATTGGACGAAATTGAAAGACTAATTCTCAAAACCTTATCCATTTCTGGAGAAATCACGGTTAAAAGGCTTCTTGGTATTGTAGAGGGCGCAACGTATGAGATTCTAAACTCCCTCAGGCGGAGAAGGTTTATTGATTTTGGTTATGAGCTTTCCTCAGATCCTAAGGTGAAAATTGAAAAGATAATCGTAGCAGAGGAACATGCGAGTTTGGGAGATGGAGCAAAGCGAATCGGTTCTACCAAATATCAAATTTTTGACTTTATACTCACTCACGAGAGAGTTCCGTATACAGAGATAAAAGAGGTTTTTGGGGACGTAAGTCGCCATATCCGGTGGCTGGAGGATAGGGGGTTTATAAAGATCGAACATGAAGAAATTTCGAGAGACCCGTTTTCGGAAATGACCTCTTCTGATGAAGTTCCTCCTAAGCTTACCCCCGACCAGGAAATGGCTTTCCATAAAATAAAAGAGGCAATAGGACGGGGGAGATTCTCCTCCTTTCTTCTTCACGGGGTTACCGGAAGCGGAAAAACTGAGGTCTATCTGCGTGTAATTGGAGAG
The DNA here is from genome assembly GCA_050259195.1 of Ignavibacteriales bacterium. GTDB lineage: Bacteria > Desulfobacterota_D > UBA1144 > Nemesobacterales > CSP1-2 > PSLL01. The sequence goes on along the minus strand of JBLNAE010000090.1, from coordinate 12,388 downwards.
GTCATTAAAAATGGAAAAGAGGCAATTGTTCTTGTCCCCGAAATCTCGCTCACGCCTCAACTCGTGAAGAGGTTTCGCGGGAGATTTGGAAAGGAGGTCGCAGTAATACACAGCGCCCTTAGCGACGGTGAGAGATTTGACGCCTGGCGTATGGCAAGGCGTGGAGAGGTAAAGATAATTATAGGTGCGAGGTCTGCGATATTTGCCCCATTTAAAAACCTGGGGGTAATAGTCGTTGATGAAGAGCACGAGTCGTCCTATAAACAGGACGAGTCCCCGCGCTACAACGCAAGGGATTTATCCCTGGTTTTGGGAAAGATGATAAACGCCGTGGTTGTGCTTGGCTCTGCAACCCCTTCGGTTGAATCGTATGCCAATGCGCTCAAAGAGAAATTCACGTATCTCTCTCTCCCATTGAGGGTTCAGGACCGACCGCTTCCGGAGGTTGAGATAGTGAATATGAGAGGAGAAAAGGGTGAGATATTTTCCCAAAGGCTCAGGGGAGCGATTAAGGAAAACTATAGCGGAGGGGGGCAGACCATTCTTTTTCTTAACCGGCGTGGATTCTCGACGCTTATAATCTGCCCAATGTGTGGAGATAGGCTCATGTGCCCAAACTGTACCATTTCTCTTACATATCACATTAAAGAGGATTCACTAAGGTGTCATTACTGTGGGATTTCGGAAAGGTTTATAAAGAATTGCAGGAAATGCGAGGCGAATTTGAGAACCATTGGCATGGGGACTCAGAAAATAGAAGAGGAGCTTAAAAGGATGCTTTCTCAGGCACGGGTCGCAAGGATGGATAGAGACTCTATGGGCGGGAAAGTTAAGCTCCTTAACCTCTACGGAAGACTCGAAAAAGGAGAGATAGACATACTTGTCGGTACTCAGATGGTTGCAAAGGGCCACGACCTTCCGGGGGTAACCCTTGTGGGTGTAATCTCTGCCGACCTGGCCCTTGGAATTCCGGATTTTCGAGCCGGTGAAAGGACGTTTCAGTTGATTACTCAGGTTGCCGGGCGGGCAGGAAGGGGTGATCATCCGGGACGAGTCATAATTCAAACCTATAATCCTGAACATCCCAGTATCAGATTTGCGGTGGAGCATGATAGCACAGGATTTCTAAATGAGGAGTTACAACTCCGTGAAGAACTGGGGTATCCGCCTTTTTCAAGGGTTGTAAATTTTAGGTTCGGCGGAAGAACGGAATCCGAGACGGCAAATGTGGCTAAAGGGTCGGGTGAAATTGCAAGGAGATTGGTATCAAAGCTCCTCATCGGCGCCATAAAGATTCTCGGACCGTCCCCTTCTCCTATATACAAGATAAGGAATCAATACCGATGGCAGATGCTTATGGAATCTTCGGACCTGAATATGCTTCATAGGTTCTCAAGGCAACTTATGAATACACTTTCCCGTGCCTCCGGTTCTAGCAGGGTTAAGGTTTCGATTGATGTAGACCCGATAGGGTTAACATGAGCCGATGTAGCTATCAGGGATAAAAATGGTGGAAGGCGAAACAAGTTTGTACATAAATGTGCAACAACTTATTTTTAATTTTTGAACATAGATTAATTCTATATTCCAAAAAGCTAGAGAAACTCTAACTAAAAGTGCTATCCGGCTTTTTTCCTTTTTTCTTAGACCATCTTATAAAGATACTTAGTGCACATCAATGTGCCCTAAAAGTTTCATACTTTCCTGTAGATATTAAAGAATTTTGAAAATAGACACATGGGGTGGATGGCATAATTCTTGCAAAATAATATTCTGACAAAGATGAACTAGGAGGTGTGTCATGCTAGAGATATTTAAGAAATCGAACGGGAATGGAAAAGGGAATGAAAATGGAGAGACTACCAAAGAGCTTGGTTGGATGAAGGATCAACCTAAGACGACCTACTTTGGATACGAGATAACCCCGATTAAGACAGGACTGCCCAAGACTGTGGATTCACTTTGTCCCGACTGCAAGAAGATCATCCCCGCCGTTCTTTATGAAGAGGATGGCAAGGTGTGGATGACAAAGGAATGCCCTGAGCATGGAGAAATCCAAGACCTGTTTTTTTCTGATGCGGATATGTATTACAAAGCCGAGAGAATGTGGTATGGGGATCAAAGAGGACTTGAAAACCCCAAGGTGAAGAGCGCTACTGTATGCCCTGAGCATTGCGGACTGTGCAACATGCATACAAGTGTAAGCTCGCTGCCCATTATAGACCTGACAAACAGGTGCAATCTTACATGCCCTGTATGTTTTGCCAACGCCAACGCCGCTGGCTATCTCTATGAGCCTACTTATGACGAGGTGATAAGGATGCTTGAGACGCTCCTTACACAGAAACCAGTGGCATCCGACAGGGTTCAGTTCTCGGGTGGAGAGCCGACTGTGCATCCCAATTTTTTAAAGATTGTGAAAACCGCGCATGAAATGGGGTTTGAGTATATTCAGGTAAATACAAACGGGATTAAATCCTCGGATTTAGAATTTGCTCAGGCCTGTAAAGAGGCGGGTGTTGAGAGCTTCTACCTGCAATTTGATGGAATTGATGATGCCATATTTAAAAAGACAAGAGGAGAGCCTCTTCTTGAATATAAGTTCAAGACAATAGAGAATGCGAGAAAGGTTGGACTCAGCGTCATCTTGGTTGATACGGTCATTAACGGTCTTAACAATCACCACGTAGGAAGGGTGCTTCAGCTCGCCATTGATAACTATGACGTTGTAAAGGGAGTGGCGTATCAGCCCGTATCCCTCACAGGAAGAATCACAAAGAAGCAGAGAATGGCAATGAGATATACATTGGGCGACCTTGCACATGACGTAGAGAAACAGACCGGCTATGTAAACGCAAAAGAGGACTGGTTCCCAATGGCATGTTCAGTGCCCCTTGGCAGGCTCGTAGGAGCGCTCAAGGGAAAACCGTCGCTTACAGTCTCATGTCACCCGCATTGCTCTATGGGGACATATCTATTCCTGGAAAGAGGGACAGGCAAGGTTATTCCCGTATCCAGGTTTGTGGATATGGAGGGGTTGCTTAATGAAGTAAATGACATTTCAAATCAGATAAAGCCCGGCTCAAGCTTCAACCTTCTTTCTCAGGCTAAGGCATTTCTGAGACTAAAGAGGTATTTCAAGCAGGAGAACGCTCCTAATGGACTTACATTTGAAGGATTCCTCAAGACCCTGGATGGGTATGAGAACAAAAACAGGAGAAGGGTCAATCTTGGGAAATTAGATGGTTATCCATCCGTGTTTGCCGCCGGAATGCATTTTATGGATAACTACAACTACAGCATCGAGAGGGTCAGGAGATGCGTCATACATTACGTAACTCCAAATGGGTTCATCTATCCCTTCTGCACATACAATACCGGAATGGTATTTAGAGAAAGGACAGAGAGCCGCTACAGACTGGCTGCCGAGCAGGTAATTGAGAAGATGAAGGCCGAGAACTTCCCCAAGGAACTCAAACAGCTTGCAAAGAAGATGAAGATCAATGTCGAAGAGGTAAGGGCAGAAGCCGAAAGCGGCGGATGCTGCGGCGGTGAGGCCCACTGCGAACATTAATCACGAATAGTCTAATCTGATTATAAAAGAGGGGAGCTTCCAGAGGGGGTTCCCCTCTTTTATTTATAGGGTTGGTTCGTGGATTAATAAGTTGGTTATAGTTAATTGTAATCGTCATTGCGAGGGACACCTGGTATATGCTCGGCACAGGCTTCGTCCCGAAGCAATCCAAAAAGAATCAACAGATTGCCTCACTCCCTTCAGTCGCACGTAATGACAACTCTTCTTTAATCCCATGGTAGTGAAGGGTTCAGCATGATATGACGGGATTGGTTATCACAATTAATTTGTTGAACAATTGAATGAAATTAATATATAAACTTGATTTATGGTAAAATTGAGATATGAAGAAAAAAAACCTAACCGATCTGGAGAAGGCAAGGGACCATTTTATAAGGGCTACCACTGAGAGCATTATAGGGGCAGGGTTTGCCATAAAAGGCGTGAGGAACCTTTTAGGGCAGAGAGAAGGGAGAAAACTCGCTTCCGATTTTGCCCTAAAGTTTATCAAAACGGGAATGGACTTGATGGCAAATCCATTCGATGTTTTAAGGTCTAAAGAGGCTAAGTCCGCAAAATCCAAGACCCGCGGGAAAAAGATGAGGAAAGTTAAGATTGAATAGTGTCTTTCCGGATGCCGAAAACGCAGAAAATGTATTGAAGCGTTTTAAAGAGGCCCATAAAAGAATCTCTCCGGAGAAAAAGGCTCTCCTCTATACAATTTCGTCATACAGCCGGTTTCTTGGAAGAATTTTAATAAAAGACCCTGAGATTCTGAATGCACTGCTTCGGTCAGAGTTTCTTCATGGGAAAAAATTGCCCGAGAAATTCGTTGAGGAATCTACGGGAATTGCGGAGCGCTCTAAGTCCGTAGAGGATTTTATGTCTGGGCTAAGACGATATAAGTATAGGGAGCTATCAAGGATCGTCTACCGAGACATAATGAATCTGGGGACCTTTCCAGAAATAATGGAAGAACTTTCAGACCTGGCAAGCGGCGTCTTAGAAGCGGCATTTATGTTCTTTAGAAGAGAGATCAAAAAATCAGTTCCCGAAAGGTTTGTCATAATCGGCATGGGAAAGCTTGGGGGCAGGGAACTCAACCTGAGTTCAGACATTGATCTAATCTATATTTACGAAGACTCGACAAGACCCGATGGTTTCTTTAAGCTCGCCGAGAGAATCACTAAATCGCTCAGCGCCATTACAGAAGATGGATTTCTCTATAGGGTTGACCTGGGGCTTCGCCCCGGCGGGGGGAAAAGCCCTATTGCGCTTTCGTTTGAAGGCGCTCTTGAACATTACTTTTATTGGGGCGATACATGGGAGAGGGCTGCGCTTATAAAATCAAGACCCGTCGCGGGAGATATTTCACTTGGATATAGGTTCAATAAAGAGGTTGAATCTTTCATCTATAGAAAGCACCTTGATTATATGTCGGTCGAAGACTTAAAAGATATGAAGGCCAAACTCGATAGGCTCCACAGGGCGCGAGACGTCAAACTCGGAAAGGGTGGGATTCGAGAGATAGAATTCTTTGTGCAGGCGCTTCAACTTATAAACGGCGGAGCGATAGAGGAACTGAGAGAAAAAAATACGCTGAAGGCTCTGGAGAAACTCAGGCAAAGAAAGATTGTTGACGAGGATGTCTTCCAAACACTCGGTGCATCATATCTCTTTTTAAGAAGGGTGGAACACGGAATCCAATTATTGGATGAGCTTCAGACGCACGAATTGCCTGTAGATTCCAATAGTCTCCTTAGGCTCGCAAAGACGGTGGGTTTTAAAGACGGAGAGGAATTTGAGAAGTACTATGATAAAATAACCTCTCAGGTCTCTCGAATCTACGGGCAACTCTTTTATGAGCCGTCAAAGAAGATTGAGGAGGGAGGGAAGGCGTTTTGGGATCTCGCCGATTTCTTGACAGAGGGAAACGTTCCCCGGAGTGAAGCACTGGAGGATTTAAAAAACTTAGGATTTAAATACCCTGAGACCGCAATTGAGATTATATCTGCCCTTCTTGATTCAAAAAAGGGCGCGCTTACACAGAGGGGGAGAATTCTTGCAAGGAGGGTAATACCCGCATTCTTGGGCAAGGTTATCACCTCGCCTGATCCCGACGCCGCGCTCGGAAATCTTGAGAGGTTTATATCTGGAATCGGATGGCGAACATTCACTTATGCTCTCCTTGCCGAAAACCCTGATATACTTGAGCTACTTTCTAGGCTTTTTTCGACGAGCGTGTACCTTTCGAATTTTCTCATAAGGCATCCTGAGTATCTCGATGTGCTTACGATTAAAGGCACAAGAAGGGATTTCACCTCGAAAGAAGAGATGGTTGAAGAGCTTAAAAGGATCCTAAGCGAAGAGAAGGAGTACGAAGGTAAGCTTGATGCAATAAGAAGGTTCAAGCATGTAGAGACACTGAGGCTCTGCCTCAGAGATTTGAATCAAGAGGTAGACGCGGTCTATGTCGGAAATTATCTCTCTATGCTTGCCGAGGCGATTCTCGAATCGGGACTTGCTCTTACTGGTGAAATTGTCGTAGTCAGGTCGGGAAGAAAAGGAAATACATCCAATATGGTAATACTTGGTATGGGAAAATTGGGTGGCATGGAGATGAGTTATAATTCCGACCTCGACCTCATTTTCATATATAAAGGAGACGATCACGAATTCTTCTCAAGGCTGGGGCAGAAAATCATATCTATTCTCTCGATCCCAACAAATGAGGGATTTGCGTACAAGATTGATATGAGGCTAAGGCCGTCTGGAAGAGCTGGAGCGCTCGTTTCGTCATTTGAATCTTTCAAGAAATATCATGAGGATGGTGCAAAACTCTGGGAGAGGCAGGCTCTCATTAAAGGGAGACCTTCTGCGGGGAATATGGATTTGGGTAGAGAGGTTATGAAAACAGTTGAATATTTTGTCTATGAGAAACCCATTGAAATAGATTTTCATAAAGAAATTCATCACTTGCGCGCCAGGATGGAGAGAGAAATTGCAAGAGAAGATAAGCTCAAGCTAAACCTTAAAACCGGAAGGGGCGGCATAGTGGATATAGAATTTCTTGTTCAGATGCTTCAGCTTAAATTCGGGCGTCACTGTGAGGGTGTAAGAAAGCACAATACACTGGAGGCCCTTGAGGGATTGTGGGGGTTCGGAGCGCTAGAGGAAAAAGAGTTTATTACATTAAAAGAAGGGTTCTATTTTCTAAAGAAACTTGAGAATCTGCTTAGGCTTCTCCATGACAGGTCTATAAGCGAAATATACGAGAGTGACTTTCATAAACTCGCGCTCGAGCTGAATATGAAAGAAAACAGTGAAAAATTAAAAGAAGTATATAGTTACAAGACCGAGCGTATAAGGAAAATTTATGACAAGTATTTTTCTTAAGGATAACTCTTTTTATCATGCTCGGAAATATTAATTGGATATCTGCACCATTGTCATACCCGAATCTTGTTCCCGAATGTAGTAATCGGGAAGCATTCATTGGGTATCCATTAATACCGGATTCCCGCACCCGTTTAAAATATACGGATACAAGCTTAATGCGTGCGGGAATGACATTATGGCTGCGTGACATAGGGATTTAGTTATAAACCAAATAGGAGTTTAACGAGAAATTGGAGAGCTGTATTTTCATAATGGCAGATGGTGCAAGGGCAGATGTGTTTGAGGAGCTTCTAAAACGGGGAGACCTTACAAACATATCAAAATACATAATTGAGAAGGGAACCTTTACAAACGCCGTCTCTGTTTTTCCATCTACGACGGGACCTGCTTATGCCCCTTTTCTATTAGGGAGGTTTCCGGGGAGATGCAATCTTCCCGGCATTAGATGGTTTGACAGAAAACTCTATTCCAAAAGGTTTTTTTCTCCCTACCGCTTCAGAAGCTATGTGGGGCTTGAGAGCTTTCTCATGAACCGGGACATCTCCAAAGACGCGCAAACCCTTTTTGAGGTGTTTCCTAGAGCCGTAAACATAGTAAGCGAGCTTTCGCGTGGAGCGGGTTTAAGAGGAGACAAAACCAGATTTTCAAGAGCGTACTATAAAATAAAAGGGCATTTTAACCATCGCTGGGATGAGGTTGACATTGCATCGAGAGGGATCTTTCTTCAATCCTTGAAAAGCTATCCTCAATTTTCGTATGTTGTGTTTTTGGGAATTGATACGTACTCTCACCTGACACATCCCTTTCACGGCAAAGTGGTAGACTCCTATCTGCGAATTGATGAAAGCGTAGGGCTTATTGGAAAAGCCCTGGAAGATATAGGAAAGCTGGACAAAACTCTCCTTATAATCGCAAGCGACCACGGACTTAGCCAAACCCATTCTCACTTTGATTCTGTAGAGTTTATGAACCTGCTTGGATTTAAGACGTTTTATTATCCAAAAATATTTAAGCACTACAGGGATGCCAATGCCGCAAATATGATTTCGGGAAACGCTATGACTCATCTTTATCTAAAGAGTTCCGAGGGCTGGGAGAGGAGAAGTACCTTTGAGGAACTTAATGGACTCGTCAGTGCTCTTCTTGAGAGACATGAGATAGATATAGTTGCAGGACTTGATGAAAAGGGCAGGGCGAGGATTAAGAGTGAAAGAGGGGAAGCGCTAGCTTGGCTGGATGAAAGCGGTTATATAAGATATGAGAGGACTTACGGCGATCCATTTGGATATAATGGTTTGCCTGAGAAAATGGATAGAGACGAGAGTCTTAGGTATAGCTTCTACACGCAATATCCTGATGCGCTTCTTCAGATTATACAGCTTCTTGAATCTCCGCGCTCCGGGGATTTGGTGGTCAGTGCAAAACCCGGTTTTGATCTTAGGGCAAAACATGAAAACCCTGAGCATTGTTCGTCTCATGGCGCGCTTTTTAGAGAACAGATTCTCGTTCCTCTGGGAATAAATGTGAAGATTAAAAAAGATTTTGTAAGAACTGTAGATCTTTATCCCACTATACTCCATCTTCTTGGAAAGCCTATTCCCAGGAATATAGACGGAGTGAGTTTAGTTGGCTAGCACCTATTCTGCTACCTCATATATAAGACTCTGAGAACCGATTCGGATATAAAAAGAGCGATAACTCCAAAGAGAAAGTAACTCCCTATCTCTTTGAAGACTTTGGTCAATCCGTTTTGCCCAGTGGACTGAGAAGAAGCGGCCTTTAGTGAAATCTTCTCAAGGTTTGATTCTCTAGTGTCAACGTTTACGCAGAATTTGTAGCCTATTCCTTCACCCAATTTCACGGTATAGATTCCGGGGATGAGAGTTTTGGTGAATCGGGGGCTCTCTCGATATACTTTTATTTCTTCCCTCCGGGGATTCTCTATCTCTATTTCATCCACTCCTTCTGGAAAACTAACGTCGACAGGTTCACCAACAAGGAAATTTCTTCTCTGAGACTCGGCAGATGAGAGGTCGAATATTTTCTTTATAGTTGGAAGGAAAACCGGAGTGAGTGAAAAATTGTTCCAAGCCGTATCTGCTGTTGAGGCAAATAGAAATATGTTTCCTCTTCCTGCTTTTCTGTGAATGAGAAACGGAAAATTATTTGAAGCGTCTAAAATCGTAGAGGAGTCTTTAGCTGGACGGAGGCTAAATAATTCTTTTACTTTTACTTGGCTGAATTTTTCATCAATTTCTTCTGTGAATTCATCGGGCTTGCGAGCGCCGAGAGAGTAATCGCCCTCCGATAAGCTTCCAACCTCTGCGGGAAGAACATCCTTGAAAAGCGCATTATATACGTCGCTTCTTACTCGATCTCCGAGAAGTATTACAACTGCTCCGCCGTTTTTTAGAAATTCCTCTATCTCATTGGCTTTTTGCGGAGTTACATCTCCAACGTTTGCCAAAAAAATTATGTTGTAGTTTTTTAACTCCTCGTTAAGAAACGATTCGTTGTCTTTTGTAGATATGCGGAGTGGTAGTATCTCGCTAATCGTTTCAACGGCGCGCGCAAGATAGTAAGTCTCGCTAAGTCTTGCATTCTCTCTAGGGTCTCCGTCAACCATGAGAATCCGCGACTCTCCATTTTGAGAGAGGGCAAAGTATCGGATGTCATCCGCCGTAAGATTGTCATGAGAGATTTCAACCCTACCGGACATTTCACCTTGAGGAATACTACCTTTAGAAAGGACGAAATCCTTTATCCATTCGCTCTTTCCTTCCACATCCACGAAGCCCTTTATTTGATTACTGCCAAGAAACACGGTAACGAGCAGGTCCTTTACAGGATTTTTTGAATAGTTGAATATCTTAACGGAAATTCTTATTGAATCCCCTTCCTCTTTAAAATCTACGCCTGATACAGCGCGGTTTTCCATCTCCGAAGTCGGACTTACATCAATCGGCAGAAACCATTCTCTTCTGAAATCGTCTCTTGTCCAGCCGTTTCTCTGGAAGTCGGTAAAGAATATGAGTTCTTTCTTTTGATTGGGTGCGTTCTCAAGTGAACCGAATATCTCTTCGAGCTTTCTTTCGTTATTTGCAAAGGCATATGATAATTCCAGATTTTTTAAATCCTCTGCCATTTTTCCTCTATCTTGTGTGACTTGGGGTCTGGTGTTCTCATTCGGGATAAGAGGAAAAATGGCTGCGAAACTTCCGTCCGGAAGCGATTGGATGAGTTTTTCCACGCTGTTTTTGGTCTTTTTAAAACTATCTTTGTATCCCATGCTGAATGAGTTATCAACTACAATTGCAACAGACCTCGCATCTTGCGCACCCGTGGGAGAAAAGGAAAAAACAGCAGGTTTTGAAAATACAATGACCAAAAGGATTAAGATCGAAGCTCTAAGAAGAAGTAGAATTAGGTCCTTTAATTTTGATCTTTTTGCGATTTCTCCTTGGGAAGCTATGAGAAAACGTACGGCTGGGAAACTCTTTTTGATCCCCCTTTTTTTGGATATCAGATGTATGAGAATGGGAAAGGTAACTACGCTAAGACCAATTAAGAAGAATGGATTTAAAAAAGAGAAGTTCAACTTTTTTCCTATTTATTTGAAATTTGGATAAGCACATCTTCGATGGACGTGTTTGACGGAGAAAGCACATATCTTGATCTGTTCTTGTGGCATATAAATTTTAATTTTTGAATAAACTCTCCTACTCTTTTCCTGTAGATATTTCTGAAACCTCCAGCATCGACAAGAACCTTTATGTCTTCTTCCATATCCTCAAACTCGATTGATCCGTCAAAGTTAAAATCAATTTCATCCGGATCGAGCACGTGGATAACAATCACCTCCTTTCCTGCCGCTCGAATGAGTTTAATGGATTCTTCTATCGGTTCAAAATCCATAAGAAAGTCAGAGACCAAGACGAAAACTGAATCAATCTTAATTCTCTCTATTGTCTTTAACACTGCCTCTTTGAGCGCACCCTTTCCGCCGGGACTGAGGGATTTGAGTTTTTCCACTATAGGAGTGAGGTTTGTGGTTCCTGATCGCGGCAAGATTACATCTACGCCTCTATCGGAAAAATCTGTTACCCCTACGCCATCTCCTTGTTTAAGAAGCAGGTATGCAAGGGTTGCTGAGAGCCTTATGGCATAATCGAATTTTGAGGTTTCTTCTGATGCGTAGCCCATAGAGCCACTCTTGTCAATTAGTATGCACCAGTTTAGATTCACCTCGTCTTCGAATTTCTTTACATACAGTCGATCGAGTCTACCGTAAAGCCTCCAGTCAATGTGCCTGAGTTCGTCACCCTGGGAATATTCTTTGTATTCCATAAAGTCCGGGCTTATGCCTTTGTGGAAACTTTTATGAATACCCGTCCTTAGACCCCTTACGCGGGGCGAAATACGAAAAGAGAGCCCCTCTAGCTTTAAGGTAGCCTCTATGTCCACTATGTCTTTTGGCATAACTCGAAGGATCGAAGTATAAGGAAATCGAGATAATTAATTCTACTCTCTTATTGATCGAGGAGCTTTTCAACCTCTCCAGCAATCGATTCTTCTTCTGAATTTTTGGATATGGAGATCTCTTTAATCAAGAGCATCCGCGCGGCATCCATCATCCTTCTTTCTCCGAAGGAGAGTTCTTTTTCATTCTGGAGGAGGTATATATCTTTTAAAACCTCAGCTACCTCGAATATATTCCCGCTCTTTAATTTTTCGCCGTATTCACGGTACCTTTTGTTCCAGCTTTTATGGCCGTTTGTGGAATTGTTCATTTTCTTTTTATTCTTGAGTATCTCATATATTTTTGGAATCTCGGCCTTTGCAATCACGCGCCTTAGCCCAACTGCGTGAGTATTATCGGTAGGCACCATTACAGTAACGTCACTATCAATGACCTTAAGTATATAAAATATTTTTTTTGTGCAACAAATTTCCTTAACTTCGATTCCTTCAACTATTACAACGCCGTGAGCCGGATGAACAACTATATCGCCAGTCTTAAACATTCTCCCCTTCCTTGGCGTCGGTTTTAAATATCCTATCATAATTTAAAGCCTCGGTCAACCCAATGTAACGGTTCAGTACATAAGTATGGGTTCTTTGTGCCCTTTCAACACACCCATTGAGCTTTGGACTCTTTGGAGGCAATACGAATAATTTGATTCCTGTTCTTTGGCACTCCTCCTCGAACTCTGAATAAAACTCTGATCCTCCATCAACCTGTATTGCTCTTATGTTAAATGGCATATTTCTCTGAACTGTATCCAAAAACTCTGTGGCTGTCCTTGAAGTGGCTCGCCCTCTGGCTTCCATTACATCCCATTTAGAGATTACGTCCCGTGCTGTGAACTGTTTAAGTATCACTCCAGCTGTAGGTCGTATATCTAGAGTATCAAC
>JBLNAE010000089.1:0-7962 GCA_050259195.1 Ignavibacteriales bacterium | reverse complement strand
CAATTTTCATCCCGTTGCGTTTTTTGCATATATTTAACCAAGTTCTTCAGTATGTGTTGATATTTTTTTTTCTATTAATTTTTTGCATCCTACGTCGACTTCAAACCTTCGGAACTCTTTTTTCTCCGACATTATCAATATAAACGGGAACATTTCCATATTTTCTATAGAACCTACTTATTAACACAGAATCAGGCGTATCGGAGTCTACAACCCCACCTTCATAAATCGCAACCCATTTTCCGGCATAATCCTTTGGTAATGTATCCATCATGGCATCAAAGGTTGTTTTCAGGTTATCTAGGGTAACGTTCATTTTTTTAGCATAAATTTTTTGCAATTTCGAGAAGTGACTTACGGAGAATCCCTTTCGGTCTTGTCCTTCTGGAAGACCGTCTATGAGCTTCTCACATTTTCTATGAACGGCGTGCCCTAAATTCTTCCGTAATAAAGTTCATTCAATAATTCCCTTTTGGTTTTTGGTGACCCTCTTGCACCCTCTTTTGCATTTTTTACATTAATTTTTCTTCACCCGCTAACGTATGACCGCAACAATTAGACCAATCAAAATAGACGGAGTCCCATCTCCATCGTATCCATTCTTCGGACTCGATTTCTATTCCTAATGCCATTGTTTTAATCCGCCTAATTCCCCTCTATGTCTAACCATATTAATCTTTGTTTGTTGATACTTATCTTCTATTAAAATTTTGGCTCATCATTTATTTTTATATTAAAATTTCCTATTTCCGGATCTGTTTCAGCGTCGTTTCGATATAAAAACGTTGCATGGATGCAATCCAATTTTATCCTCATTGTTCGTATACGAATTATAGGGATCTAATTTGCCGGTAATTCTCTCACCGGCACCCATCCAATCGGCAACCGTCTCACGTTAATGCACTGACGGCATCACCAATTTTCTTTCTTCTCCACTATCTCAAACACAAAGATGAAATTGCCAGTGATGTTTTCCCTTTTTGAAGTACCTTCCGGGCTCTTGCCTATTCCGGCTACTCTATATATATTGGCCCTTTCTATCAGGGTTGTATTTTGTAGTACAGGGACTGATATGCTTTTTAAAGTAAACTGGGACCCCCGCGTGAGCCAGTGTTCTAGTTCACTATATAATGGCCTATGTCCCCAAACTTGCTCCCACGCCTATGGTTTAAGAATGACAATATCAAGAAGAATCTCTAATCTTCAATTAATTCATAATTCTTGAATCTCCCATCTACATCCTTTATATAGGAGACGATACTCTTAGGACTGAAATCGTCTCTTAGAACCCCGTCTTTTCTAATGGCCTTGAGGTATAAAGTAAGGAATTCGAAGGCCTCCTCCGTATCCTCAAGGTTCTCAATATAAGAAAGGGCCTGATCCGCATATTCTTCGTTTATGTCAAAACTCGTCTCTCTTCTCATAATCTTTCAAATCTCTCCCCCGTTTCGACTCCCCAATATCAATAACTCGATACTCTTCTATGTTCAGAATCTCTTCATCCATTTCATCTATACCGAGCCAATCGTAATGCTCCATCATAGCGTCGCATAAGTCACATTCCTGGTTGTAGAAAGCCCCTCCCGGTTCGAAATATAGAGAAAACCCTCCTTGTACCGATCTACAGTGTGAGCAGATGTTTGCGTATTGCTCGTTGGCAGTCTCAGTTGAAGATTGATAATCCAGGTAGGGTCTTATGATTTCTGGAGGGACTATCTTTCTCCACTTAGGACCATGTGGAAACCAATCGTATACTACAGTACCCTTTCTACACACCCGGCATTTGGTTTGAGCCTTATAGACAATCCCAGCATGGGAAGAGATATTATCTGTAATTGCAGATCCTAGGGTATTCAACTGATCTTCTAGAATTTGCAACTTGGATCTGACCTCTCTTATTTTTCCAATATCTGCAATCACCCTGGATGATAGGTCTTTTTTGTAGTTCCGGAAAATGCCTATTCTTTTCTTAAGCATGGAGATGTAAGCAATTATTTCGATATTAGGGTCGCATACCTCGCACCTCATATGTGGACGGAGAACGATGTTTTTTGGCTCTTCGCATCCGGGACAGGCGTATGCTTCTTTAAACTGATGCAAGTAATGACATCTCTTGCAGATTACTACTATATCCCTCTCATCAATCTTCGCGTGTTTGCCTCTTGGGGTTCCTCTCAGGTAGCAGATAATCGCAGGTTTCTTAATGGGCTCAAATATGCTCTCACACCACAGACAATGGTCATAATTCAGGAGTATTTCCTCTCTCCTCTTTTTCCACTCTTTTTCATAGTAGGATAGGCTGGTTTTCCTCATTTAGATCCATAGATCCCATTCTAATCTCAACTCCTTATATTGTATAGCATTACAATCACTACTTGTAGCCTTTTATGTTTGCTTGATATATCCGGGAGGGGAGGGAGAGGGTAGGGTACCATCACTAAAAGGATTTGATACCACTCAATCATGAGATTCGATATTTATGCTGAAATGAATGCAGTCACCAGAAGAGGGACAAGGCAGGATATAAAACCAAATGAAACCCAAAAATGTCAAATCACATCCTCCAACATATGAAAAAAATATTGAATGAGCTGTCGGGGGAGAAGGAGTGCATACCAGTATAGCAGGATTACTAAACCTGAGGTGATTTCCTTAAGCCCTAGAGTTGAGCATTCTTAATCACCCATCCTAGCTCGCTCCAGGGCCTTCTATTTCTGGCTCCTACTGATTCTAAAAAAATAGTGGTTTCCCCTCATGATCACCGATATAATCTATTTTAAAGGCCGGAGGATACCAATAAGGAGACAACAATCAGACTGGCGCGGGAAGGAGCTCAAACATGAAGGCAGTGCGCATACACAAGCGAGGAGGTGCAGAGCAACTCATCTATGAGGAGGCACCGAAACCCACCCCGGGAACAGGCGATGCACTCATTCGTGTCCATGCCTGTGCCATTACCCCAACCGAACTCTCTTGGTCGGCAACTTACACCACCAGAGACGGTGTTGAACGTCTCCCTAGCATACCGGGACACGAGTTGTCGGGTGTCGTGGAGACGGTCGCCCCCGGTGTGATCGATCCTAAGATCGGCGAAGCTGTTTATGCGCTCACCGATTTCTGGCGGGACGGAGCAGCCGCCGAATACGTTGTGGTGCATGCCAGAGATCTGGCTCCAAAACCAACAAGCCTGAGCCATACGGAGGCTGCTGCAGTTCCGCTCTCGGCACTAACAGCGTGGCAGGCGTTGGTCATTCATGCTCGTCTCTCAAGGGGGCAACGGGTGTTGATTCATGGCGCGGCCGGCGGCGTCGGCAGTTATGCCGTACAGATGGCCCACTGGTGCGGTGCCCACGTGATCGGAACTGCTCGAGCGGACAATGCAGGGTTCTTGCGCGACCTCGGCGCTGATGAGGTCATTGACTACACTGCGGTCCGTTTCGAAGACAAGGTACGTGATTTGGATGTTGTGCTCGACACCGTTGGCGGAGACACCCTGGAGCGATCCTGGCGCGTCCTGCGCAAAGGCGGTGTTCTCGTCACCATTGCAGGCAGCGCTCCCGCGGACAAAGCGGCTCAGTACGAAGTCCGCGGTATTGACTTCATTGTGGAGCCGAGTCGGGAACAGTTGATCGAGATCGCATGTCTCATTGAGGCCGGAGAACTTCGCCCGATCATAGAGGCAACATTCCCGCTCGAAGAGGCCCGTGAGGCGTTTGAACTCGGACTGAGTGGACACAATAGAGGAAAGCTCGTCTTGCGGGTCGCTGAGCAAACACCAGTAGCACATATAGAAACTGAAGAAGAAATAGAATCTCCTTTTTCGAAAAGTTCGGGGCAGTGATTCAAACAGATATAGAAAGACTCCATGCGTATAGCTGTGGTTGGTGCGGGCGTAGTTGGTGGGTATTTCGGCGGTCATTTGGCGCACGCCGGTGAGGACATTGTGTTTGTGGAGCGCGGCCGGACACTACAGGCGCTCCGTGAGCATGGTCTGCAAGTCGAGAGCGTGGACGGGAATTTCATTGTGCGCTCAGCGCAGGCGACGGACAATCCAAAGTCAGTGGGAGCGGTTGACATGGTCCTTCTCGCAGTCAAGGGATGGCAGGTGTTGGGAGCCATAGAGACCATTCGTCCACTCATGGGACCGGACACATTTGTGGTGCCGCTCATGGACGGAGTCGAAGCCCCTGACCAACTCGCCGCCGCATTCGGCAAGGAGCGCGTTGCGGGCGGGCTCGCAGTGATGCTTGGCAGGGCCGTTGCTCCCAGTCACATCCGCAATACGCTACCCCAAACTTCGATCAGCATTGGGGAGCTGGACGGACGCTCAAGCGCGCGTATCGTTCGACTGCAGAAGGCGTTCGAGCGGGCAGGGGTTGCGGCCAAGATTGCGACCGATATCCTCAGTGCGCGATGGGAGAAGCTCATCCTGGTTGGTCCCTGGAGCGCTGTAGGGGCTGTGACGCGCGCCCCGCTTGGTGTAGTCCTCAATATACCGGAATCGCGGCAGCTTCTCGAGGGAGCTATGTACGAAGTGCTAGCAGTAGCCCGCGCGCATGGCGCCAGAGTCTCGGATGACACGGTGAAGCAATCGCTGGCCTATCTCAATCAAGCTCCGGCTGCGGCTATCGGTAATCTGCGGGACATCATAGAGGGTCGTCCTTCCGAGCTGGAAACGGAGATAGGAGCGATCGTTCGCCTGGCAAAGGCCGTCGGCATTGAGGTGCCACGTCATGTGTTCTTATATGCCAGCCTACTGCCGCAAGAACGAAAAGCACGCGGAGAGATCGAGTTTCCGGCTGCCGAAGAGAAGTCCGCAAAAGCGGCGTGACAAAATCGCTCAAGTAGAGGTACGGCGAGGAAGATATGGGATCTCAGGAAAACCGAGCGGCATTGGATCAGCACTGGGCTGCGTCTGCATCCGGAGACTTACAAACAGAGCACAACATCTACCACGACAACGTTCTCTGTGAATACCCGCAATCGGGGGAGAAGATATACGGCCGCAGGAACCTGCAAGCGTTACGTGGACACCATCCGGGAAAACCCAGCGGCTTTACCATCCGTCGCATAGTGGGGGTCGACGATCTCTGGGTCACGGAGTACATGATCAAGTACGAAGATAAGACTTTTCAGACCGTGAGCATTATGGAGTTTCAGGATGGCAAAGTCATCCACGAAACTCAATATTTCGCTGAGCCCTTCGAAGCACCAGCCTGGCGCTCTCAATGGGTTCAAATTAATTATTGAGGAGGAAATGACCATGGATAACCAGTTCAAACAGCACGGAGCGTTCAGTTGGAGTGAGCTTATGACAACCGACGTCGCCGCAGCAAAAGCCTTTTATACAAAGTTATTTGGATGGGCAACGGCAGATATGTCAATGGAGGGGATGACTTACACAGTAGTAAAGGCTGGCGACAAGGAAATTGGTGGAATCATGCCAACTCCAAAGGAAGCGAAAGGAATGCCTCCCATGTGGGGTGTTTACGTAACGGTGGATGACGTTGACTCGACCGCAAAAACCGTTGAAAAGCTTGGCGGCAAGGTATTGATGCCGCCCAGAGACATTCCAAACGTAGGCCGGTTTTGTGTCATCCAAGATCCACAAGGCGCCGTGATTTCCGCCATTACATATAAGAGCAGGTGATTATCCCATCTGAGCAGGAACTGAATTATATGCATAACAATAGATTATGCATTAAAGGTATTGTGTATACTCTAAGGCTCCGATGTTGAGGGATCTTACCCAAACATCGACACTCGCTTCAGGTTTGTTGTTTCCTTCTCTCCCTTGCTTTTACTATACCCTGTCATATCCCTACCATCGAGCTAAGGTTCCATAAGCGTATAAGTGTTAACCCGCAATTAAGGCAGGAAATCCGCTAACCATCCCGCTGCTAAATGGTGCGGCGGCAAGTCACGGATAATGACCCTCTCATTCCGACAACGCACGGCGATAGCTTTCCTTCAGCATCTCGGTTGTCGATTCGGCGTAGATCTGTGTCGTCTCTATCTTCGAGTGTCCGAGGAATTTCTGTATCTGCTCAAGGGGCATCCCGCGCTCTAATAGTGTAGTCGCCACCGTATGTCTAAGCAGGTGTGGATGCACGCGCTTTGTGATACTGGCCTTTGATGCCGTCTCTTTCACTATCTGCTGGACCCTGCGCGTAGAATATCGGCCGTGCCGATTCGACTCAAAAAGATAACCCCTCTGACGCTCCCCCAGATGAGTTCTCAGTTCCTGTGCCAGCTCTGGCAAGATTGGAACATATCGACTCTTGCCCCCCTTGCCCTTGTCTATTAGAATCATCAACTCATCGAAGAAGAAGTCTTCGACACGGATAGAGGCCAACTCAGAGACGCGTGCCCCGGTCATAAATAGCGTTTTGATTTAGAGACCATGCGCGCTCTTATCTTTATATGCCTGTTGAATCAACCGCCTCTCTTCCTCACGCGACAATCGTTGCACGACGCGCTTGCGAGTCTTAACCCGTTT
Organism: Ignavibacteriales bacterium; assembly: GCA_050259195.1. Taxonomy (GTDB): domain Bacteria; phylum Desulfobacterota_D; class UBA1144; order Nemesobacterales; family CSP1-2; genus PSLL01. The sequence continues at coordinate 1,463 of JBLNAE010000089.1, read as the reverse complement.
TATCTCCAAAGCCTTTCTCACCTCTTTGGAGACGTAGCGTGCCTGGTCATAAGTCAGGTGATGCTTGCGCCAGAGCTTAGTCCTTGTCTCAATCAACCCCTTGAGGTCCTTAGATGGATGGATTGATACATTCTTTGCCGTTTCTTTGAATTTCGTTTTTCTGGATGGAGTACGCATAAGTAGGTGTTTTTGAGCTTAACGAATGATCTGAGGACTGTCAAACCGGTGAGAGAATTTCGCTCTCTGTGCATTTTTTTTGCACAGAACTGAAACGAAGGTTTACGCTTATCCGTGCTTACGGCGGGTCTTATATGTCAGGTGTAGAGTTTTATCATAGTTAGAGTGGGTTTTTATGGCTAGTCTACTTTTTATGGTTTCTCCTCTCATTACCGAGCTTTTATACACATAGTAAAGAACAGGCACCATTGTTCTTGAAAGGAAAGTGGCGGCCACTTCGCCCGCCATTAGAGAAATAGCCATGCCCTGAAATATCGGATCAAAAAGAATTACAGATGATCCTACCACAACTGCGGAAGCGGTAAGGAGCATGGGCCTAAATCTTATCACACCTGCTTCTATAACCGCTTCTTTAAGTGGTATCCCTTCGGAAAGTTTAAGCTCAATAAAGTCCACAAGTATTATAGAGTTTCTTACTACTATACCTGCACCAGCTATAAACCCTATCATAGATGTTGCCGTAAAAAACGCACCCATAAGAGCGTGTCCGGGAAGAATCCCTATGAGGGAAAGCGGAATAGGCGCCATTATTACAAATGGAACTATAAATGACTTGAACCATCCTACCACCATCACATATATCAAGACCATAACCGCTGCAAAGGCGATCCCAAGGTCCCTAAATACCTCATAAGTAATCTGCCACTCCCCGTCCCATTTCACAGAATACCTATCTTCAAGACGAGATTGACCTGCAAGATACTGCTCTAACTCGTAACCCTCCAGCAGTTTGAGTTCACTTATCGCCTTTTTCATCTTGAGTATTGCATATACGGGACCCTCTTCCTTGCCGGCGACATCGCCTGTAACATAAACCACCCGCTTGAGGTTTTTTTCATAGATGGTTTTATCCTGCACGCCCTCCCTCACATTCACTAATTCGGAAAGGGGAACCGAGGCGCCAGAAGGGGACATAAGCGATACCTGTCTTAAATCGTCTATGCTTATTCTCTCCGAAAGCGGCGCTCTTAGATACAACTCTACAGGCTCTTTATCCCTTTCTATGTGTGTAAGCCCGGCACCCATTCCATCTAGTATAAACCTAAGTGTCTTTGAAACAGAATCGGTACCTATTCCACTATAGGCAGCTTTTTCTTTGTCAACATCAAACACGATCTTTTTTTGGTCGTCCTCTACATACCAGTCAACGTCAACCACACCATCGGTTTTTTCAAATATCCCTTTAATCTGTCGGGCTACCTCAATTTGCCTTGCCAAATCGGGTC
>JBLNAE010000088.1:0-3871 GCA_050259195.1 Ignavibacteriales bacterium | reverse complement strand
GGAGCCGCCCGCGAAGGTTGTATCGGGGCTCCTCATAGTTGAACTGCGAATACCGGCCCGCTGCATCCGCCTGCCAGAGATCCAGCAGCGCGCCAACCAGGGGAGCTCCGCGTGTGGAGCGGACAGTGCCGGAGAAGAACAGAATCTCTCCCTCCTCGTTCTCGCGCTGCGGTAGTACGTAAGGCGGCTCCAGCAACGGTGCCCCGCGGACGTAGTACGGACCCTCGATGTTACTCTCTGTCCCGGGCCTGCCGCCATGCTCGACCTCGCAAACCATGGTCTCGAGGAACGTGTCCATCAGAAGGGGCACTTCGCCCGCTGCCCCGACTTGCGCAAGGAACTCGAGGGCCCGGTGGTACTCCTCGTAGGAAACTCTGTGGCGCCGAATGAAGGCTCTCAGGTCCTCGACGAGGTCGCTGAAGACGGTCTCGAACCTCCTCCCGCTCGAAGCTGATGCCTCAACTTGACTCATTGTGATCCCTCCTAAGCTGCATTCGTTGATGCCGCCTAACTATTGTTTATACGAACAAGACTATTCTTTTTCCTATATTAACCCATTTTATGCGTTAAAGCAATTCATAGAATTTATGAGGTTTATGGCTAGTTCTCGAGGGGGATAAACCTGAATTTTATCGAAATTTGTAGAAATCCGTCAATTTAGTTATTTTAGAGCGAATGGATTACCCACTGAAGGGGCTTTACGCAATAACTGATAAGAGGCTTATATCGAGGGATAGATTTATAGAAACTGTAGAAAAAGCCCTCCGGGGCGGGGCTAAAATAATACAGCTCAGGGAAAAAGATACCTCAGAAGAAGAAATCATAAGGCTAGGGAAGGGGCTTCTTGAGGTTACAAGAAGGTACGGAGTTCCGTTGCTCATAAACGATTCACCGAAGCTCACAAGAGAAATAGGGGCCGATGGGGTTCATCTTGGGCGTAAAGATATGGAGATTTTTGAAGCAAGGAGCCTCCTTGGTGGCGAGGCTATCATCGGGGTTTCATGCTATGGAGAGATCGAAAGGGGCTTATGGGCGGAGAGGGAAGGGGCGGATTACGTAGTTTTCGGAACGCCCTTTTTTACGCCCACAAAGCCCGATAGGAAACCAACTCCATTTGAGGTCTTAAAGGAAGCAAAAAGAAGGATTATACGGATTCCAGTTTTTGCCATTGGTGGAATAACTAAGGAAAACGCACAATCCGTTCTCAAAACGGGAGTGGATGGGATTGCTGTAATCACGAGCATCTTCGATTCACCCGACCCGGAGGGAGCCGCACGAAGCCTTGCCGGTTTATTTGAAGATGGGGCCATCTCTTATGAGAATCGAGGCGACCCCGAAGATAAAAGGTAGATGAAGAAAAGATCAACAAAAAGCGGGAAATGTTTGTGCTGATTCTGACGAACTTTTACATTGAGCGACAATTATTGTTATACAAAAACGTCAATTTTACAAAAAAATCTCATCTTAGGTCTGCTTACTCAGAAAAACTTATAAAACTTTCCAGTTATTTCAACAGATTATATTTTCTGACCCTTCTGGCATATGTCTTGCGCAAGTAAGTAAAGGAGTATCGACTGAATTTGTGGACACTATGAAAGTTATATAGTTAGGGGAAAATTCGTTCTGATTACTTAACTAACAGGGGAAATATGAAAGTGCACAGAGCTTTCAAGAAATGTGGATACAAATTGTTCATTAGCATAATTGCTTTTTTATTCTTTTTCGGTTTGAACGTGAATTTTTCTGCATCCGCTGAAACGCTTCAAAGGAACTATTCGGATACAAAGACAAAAACCAATTCAACCGAGACAGAGAAGGTTACAGGGGAAATTAGTGTTCCTGCAAGAACTTCTGGCATGAGGGTTTTCAAAGACCCAGAAACTGGAGAGTTTACCGCACCTCAGAGTAGCAACGCACTTTCCGTCCACGCGCTCGAGTTAAACACATCGTCTGAGGGCCTAGTGGAAACGCAGGCCCCCAAGGGGGGTATTATGATAAACCTGCAAGGTCGTTTTCGCAGTTTTATGTCCGCTACAAGAGATACAAATGGCAATCTCTCAGTATCCTGCTCGCAGGCTCATACTTTATCGCTCCTAGAGATGTAAGATAGCATCTTCAAGGAGTAAACGTTAAGGAGGCACTCTGGACTATGTTGTCTAAAAATAAAAATTTTATGCTCTTCTTGCTAGGTATAGTTTTCGTGATAGCTACGTCTGGTATTTCTCAATTATCTCATGCCGCAACGATAAATATAATAAACGCCGATGGTCCGGGGGAAGGGTTCAATGATACCAGCCCCTTTTCTCCTATTGGTGGTGATAACGCTATTACTCTTGGACAGGCGCGGCTTAATGTCTTTAAAGCGGCTGCCAATATCTGGGGCAATTTGCTAGTAAGCAATGTGCAGATTAATGTAAGTGCCAGCTTTGATTCTATGGGCGGTAGCCAATTTTCTGCCATTCTCGGGTCAGCCGGGGCTACATCTGTGATCCGCGACTTTCCAGGGGCTCCGCTTCCAAATACGTGGTATCCGATAGCATTAGCAAATACATTAGCTGGCAGTGACCTTAATGGCTCTACACCAGAGATCCAGGCAGTTTTCAATAGTGATGCGGATAATTCCTTTGTTCTCGGCAGTACTGATTGGTACTATGGACTTGATGGGAATCCAGGCAATGATATTGATTTATTAACTGTTGTCCTTCACGAACTGGCGCATGGACTGGGATTCTTGAGCTTCGTGAATCTTAACACGGGTGCCCTGCCTTCTGGATTTCCCGATGCTTATACGTTTTATCTCGAATACCATGGGGCAAACCCTCCTGACCTGCCCTCTATGACAAATACCGAGCGTCTTACAGCGATTAAATCGGCACCGAATCTACACTGGACTGGTGTGAATGTCATCTCAGAAAGTGGAAACCTGTCATCAGGTGTAGGACCAGATGGTCATGTAGAAATGTACGCCCCGAACCCCGTCGAGCCTGGCTCCTCGGTGTCACATTTTAATACTACACTCTTTCCAAACGAATTAATGGAACCATCCTACACGGGCCCAATCATGACGTTAGACTTACAGCTTCACTGCTTGAGGATATAGGGTGGATGACCAGCCTAAACCAAAACCAGCAGTTTACCCTATCAGTCACCAAATCCGGTAAGGGCAGTGGTACTGTTACCAGCAGCCCGCCGGGAATTAACTGTGGTAATGACTGCAGTGAGAATTACCAAAGCAACATTGCAGTTACTCTTACCGCTACTCCCAATCCCGGCTCCAAGTTTGCAGGTTGGAGTGGAGACCCGGATTGTGCTGATGGAGTGGTCTCTATGAACGTTGCCAAAAACCTGTAAAGCTACCTTCAAACCGAAAAGACGCTAATGATGTCATCATTGGTTTGGAATGAGAGAATACAAGCAATGGTGGTCAAGGTACGGGGCTTACTTTTGCTCCTCCCTCTGTATTAGCCTTAACGTTTCTTCATATATAGTCCGCCTTGGGCCAAGTGCAATTACTTCTATAACATCCGAAGCTGAACGATATATGATTCGGAACTTGCTCACCCGAAAACTCCTCATCCCCTGCAGTTCCCCACAAGAGGTTCCCCAAAATCCCTCTCTCTTGATCACTACCCCAGATCCAAGCGATTTTCCGCATGATAGGTTCTTTATTATCTCCGACAAAGCCATGCGAATTTTCTGTTTAATATCTGAATGCAGATGAGAGATCAAATCTCGAACCTCATGGGAAATTCTGAATTTCATCTTCTTCTACTCCTATAAAGAATAAAATATATTAAAATATAAATAGTAGTAGTAGTAGGGACTGTGAAATTGTGGATAAGTCAATAAGAGCCTTTATGCCATTGGGTTT
>JBLNAE010000087.1:0-3092 GCA_050259195.1 Ignavibacteriales bacterium | reverse complement strand
ATCCATCTGAAGGAGGTCGAGATGTGAAGTCCACGAAAAAGAATAAATAACACGGTTGAAGGGCAAATGCACCCCCATAAAGCCCTAATCTTTGGAGATCTTAAAACACTTAACCCTGTAGCTGAATCAACCCTCGGTGAACTTGTCTCTACCATCCCTGATGCTCATACTTCCTAAAAGGCTTCGGATTTCAATTGTCGAAAAAGAGAAGATTACAATTCGTGGGATAATACCATTTGAAGAGGGGAATTATTCAGATCCAACGTCTGTAAGCCCAATAATTGGGCCCACCATAGGAGAATATTGTGGCCGCAATTACACCATTGAGTTTGAGCTCAACGGTGAGGTAAATAGGTGCGTGGCAACTCCATATTTTCATCCTGTAGGGTCATCACTTTCTTACTCAAGAAAACTCCTTAGGGCTTCTCTCAACTTTGATCTTGCAAGCTTTTTAAATGCCTCCTCCTCAATCTGCCTTATGCGCTCACGTGTAAGACTGAAATGCCTTCCAATCCCATCTAGCGTATATTCAATCTCACACCCGATTCCGAATCTCATCTTAACTATCTCCTGTTCTCTAGGGGTAAGAAGTGTTAGAGCCTCTGTCATTCTCTTTGTAAGTGCCTCCTTCGCCATAACAACGTCTGATGCGGGTAATTCTTTATCGGGTATTAACTCAAGAAGAGTTGTTTCCCCTCCTTTGAGTATAGGTGAGTCAAGATAGGCAATATCATCTCTTATCTCTAAAATCTGCTTTACAACTTTAATAGGAATTTCTGATTTTTCTGCAATTTCTTCAGGCGTAGGTTTTCTTCCCATCTCCTGATGAAACTTTGAGCTTATTCTGCGCACCCTGATCGACTGCTCAAGTAAGTACACAGGAACCTTAATTGTTCTTGTCTGCTCAAATAATGCCCTCAAAATTGCCTGAAGTATCCAGTGCACAGCATAGGTCGAAAACTTAGAGCCCTTCGTGTGATCGAATTTCTCTACAGCTTTCATCAGACCCATGTTTCCTTCCTGAATAAGATCTGGAAGTGGAACCCCTCGACCCATGTATCTTCTTGCTATATCCACAACTAACCTCAAGTTTGCTTTTACAAACTTATTCTTTAACTCTCTTGCCCTTTCTGAATACACATTCATAAGAGTCTTCAGTCTCTGCACACGCTTTGAAAGCGCTTTCCCATTGCCGTTTTGCTCTGAAACTCTTTTGCTTTTTCCATTTCTTCCATTTGAAAATCCATCGAGGACTGCTTTTAGCTCCTTTGCCCTTGCATCGTACTTCTTTATCTTTGCTGAAATCTCCACTTCCTCTTTAGGTGTAAGAAGGGATTCGGTTCCCAATTTTTTAAAGTAAACGTAGAGTAGTCGGAACTCTTGATCTGGAACCAGTTGCTCTTTCTCATCCTCCGTAGACACAAAAGCATCTTCGTTTTGGGCAAAATCCCTAAGCTCATGTACTCCTGGAGTTGTTTTTTCAAGTTCTATGGATTTAATCTGCTCCATATTTGCCCTCTTACTCAAAAATCCCTGAGGTACAAGCCTTGCTCTCTCAACCGATTAAAAAGGCAAGGAGAGGAAAATATAAGAATGGCTCAATTACGGTTTTTTCTCTTTTGTCATCACGCGAAATCATACTGCTTGTGATTTGCGCCTATGGTATTCTTTCATAAAATCTTCTGCTTTTAAAACCATCTCTTCAGAGCCAATGAATATTGGGGTTCTTTGATGCAGTTCCTTTGGTTCGATGTCTAAAATAGGTTGAAATCCATTAGTTGCTCTGCCGCCTGCCTGTTCTATGACAAAAGATAGGGGATTGCATTCGTAGAGAAGCCTCAATTTTCCATTTGGGGAATCTTTTGTAGCGGGATAAATAAATATGCCGCCAGTAATCAGATTTCTATGAATGTCGGCTACCATTGAACCGATGTATCTCAGGGAATAGGGACGTTTAGTGGCTTTATCTTCTTGTTTGCAGTATCTGACGTATTGCTTAACGCCTTCGGGAAAACTCACAAAATTCCCCTGATTAATTGAGTAGGTTTTACCTGCCTTGGGTATTCGCATATTGGGATGAGAAAGACAGAATTCACCGATTGAGGGGTCTAAAGTAAATCCATTTACTCCTCTGCCAGTACTGTAGACCAGCATTGTAGAGGAGCCATAAATAATATACCCCGCGGCAATTTGTTCAGAGCCTTTTTGAAGAAAATCTCCAATAGCACAGAGGCCCGATAGAGAGATGCGCTTGTAAATAGAGAAAATCGTCCCAACGGATACATTGACATCAATGTTGGAAGAACCATCGAGTGGGTCTAGGGCAACGATATATTTTGCATTTTTTGATACTCCGCCTTCGACAACTATAAAGTTTTCATCTTCCTCAGAGGTAATGCCGCAACATTCCCCTCCTAATTTTAAAGCGGCAATAAATCGCCTATTGGCAAAAACATCCAGTTTTTTTACTTCCTCGCCTTGGACATTTGTAGTGCCCGTAGTACCTAAAATGTCTACTAAACCAGCTTTGTTTACTTCTCTATTAACTATCTTAGCTGCTAAGCCAATATCTCTTAGCAAGCGAGACAATGCCCCCTTAGCATAAGGGGCTTCTTCCTCTTGCCTTCGGATAATGAATTCATCTAAGATTACGATGCCAATCATGTTAAATGACCCCGATTACCAGTGAAGTAAGGGTAAATAGGTTCAGTATTTCAATAGTAACCTTCCCCAGTTAAATTTTCCTTTACTCAATGTTTCTTAAAGCAACTTTTGCGATTTAATTTCATTGTGGCTTTGACTGCTCCATCCCAATAATGCCAATCTATACTGAAGCCAAGCCTCTTGCAGAGCCTGATCATCCTTTCATTTCCTATTAGTATATTTCCCCAGAGAAACTTGACTCCCTTTTGCTTTGCAAGACTTATGCACATCCTGAGAAGCTTCTTACCAAGTCCCTTTCCCTGCCAGGGATCTCCTACAACTACAGAAAACTCACAGGCATCGAGGTCTGGATAATAGTTTAGTTTCCCTTCTCCAATGATACGGTCTTTTCCTGATTTCTGTTCAACAGCAACTATTGCCATATTTCG
>JBLNAE010000086.1:0-14222 GCA_050259195.1 Ignavibacteriales bacterium | reverse complement strand
AAAGAAGAGAAAGCGTTTCTTCGGTGAGAACCCGGTTAGTGAGGCGGGATTAATGTCGGTCAATAACCAGAAAGAGAGAATACTAACCATTGAAGAAGAGGATTTACTTCTTGCTAACGCTGAAGAACCACTAAAGAGTTTTATTCAGATTGCATTGCATACAGGGCTTAGGTTGAACTCAATCAGAACACTTACATGGGAGTGTATTGATTTTAGCACCAATACAATAACCATAGAAGCTACATACTCAAAAAACAAGAAAACTCATATAGTTCCGATGAACACAGACATTAGAAAAGTTCTCTTGGAAAACAAACTGAGATGCGGTAGCAGTGAATATGTTTTCCCCGAATTCTTAAAAGTCACTAAGACTGCTATAAGCCAACGTTTTAAAGCGCTATGCAAGAAATTAGGGATTAAAGGGATTAGATTTCACGACCTGAGACACACAGCGGCAACGCGCATGGTTGAATCCGGTATTAGTATAGATAAAGTCAGCAAGATTCTAGGACACAGTTCAATACAGATGACTATGAGATATTCTCACCCTGACAACTCTCTTAGAGAGGCAGTAGAGAGTTTAGCTGATTTTAGAAACTCTACCACCAATACCACTACCAATAAGATTTTAGACGATTCCAATTGACCGAGTTTATTTATTTTTATTGCCTATTTCATCGCAACAGTTCAGCCTTGAGAACGAGACCCTTTGCTACGCTCAGGGTGACATGATAACTTTTCAAATGGAAATGGTATTAGGTCTCTTGAGATGTTGAGCTATTTAACTCTTCCAATATCTCCCAGCGCTTATAAGCCTCGGCCAATTCGCGCTCCAGTGATTCCAATCTAGCCTTGGCTTCTACGATATTGCTGCCGCCTTTTTGATAGAATGTCGGCTCGGACATGGCCTCATATAATCTCTGCTGCTCTGCCTCCAGCACCTCAATGCGTTCTGGGAGATTTTCAAGCTCGTGTTGCTCCTTGTAGCTGAGTTTGCGAGTACGCTCAGGTGGTGACTGAGGTTTTTCCGATTTGAGTGGAGCCTTTTCCCTTCTTACAGAAGAGGCAACAACTTTGCGCTGACGCAACCAATCATCGTAGCCTCCCACATATTCGTTGATCTGTCCTTCTCCTTCAAACACCAGTGCGTTGGTCACCACATTATTGAGAAATGCGCGATCGTGACTGACCAGAAGTAGCGTGCCTGTATAATCCAGGAGTAATTCCTCTAATAATTCCAGGGTCTCAGCATCGAGGTCATTTGTAGGCTCATCCATAACCAGAACATTAGACGGTTTGGTAAAGAGCCGTGCCAGCAGCAGGCGGTTCCGCTCTCCGCCGGAGAGGGCAGAAACAGGGGTGCGCGCTCGCTCCGGCAAAAACAGGAAATCCCGCAGGTAGCCGATAATATGCTTTGGTTTTCCGTTCATGGTGACTGTATGGCTACCCTGGCCGACATTGTCGAGCACCGATTTTTCTTCGTCCAATTGCTCACGAAGCTGATCGAAATAAACTACCTCAAGGTTTGTGCCGTGACGTACCTTGCCCTTTTGAGGAGACAACTTTCCTAACAAAATATTCAGCAATGTGGTTTTGCCCGAACCGTTGGAACCAATAACGCCCACCTTGTCGCCGCGCATAATAGCGGTAGAAAAGTTGCGGATGATAAGGCGGTCACCATATCTAAAATCCACATCTTCTGCCTCAATGACAAGCCTTCCAGAGCGTTCTGCCTCCTGCGCTTGCATACGGACTGTGCCTATGAGTTCACGGCACCTGCACCTGGCCTCGCGCATCTCCTTTAATGCTCGCACCCGTCCCTCATTGCGCGTACGCCGCGCCTTAATGCCCTTACGAACCCATGCCTCTTCCTGCGCCAGTTTTTTGTCAAACAGGGTCCACTGCTTAACCTCCTCCTCAAGGGCTGCCTGTTTGCGCTTCAGGAACGTATCATAATCACACGACCAGTCGGTGAGCTTTCCGCGATCTAATTCAATGATGCGGGTAGCCAATTTTCGCAGAAACACCCGGTCGTGTGTGACAAAGAGAATCGTTCCGTCAAAATCAAGGAGGAATTCTTCCAGCCAGTTTATGGCTTCAATGTCCAGGTGGTTGGTGGGTTCATCCAGAAGTAAAATGTCCGGTTCACGGACCGAACCTCTGGCGAGCAATACCCGACGCTTAAGACCCGCAGAGAGATTCTCAAATTCAGCGTCGGGGTCTAATTGCATACGCGAGATTACGCTCTCTACCTGCCGATGTATCTGCCATCCGCCATCGGTATCGAGTGCCTGACTAATCCGATCCAGTTCACCTAAGAGGGTGTAGTCACCTTTAGCTAATCGGCTTCCCAGCTGATGATATGTGGTCAGCAATTCACCCCGCGAACCCAGGCCATTGCTCACTATGTTAAAGACCTTGCCGCTCAGTCCCTGGGGTACTTCCTGAGGGAGATATGCGATACCCGCACCCTGTTGGCGTGTAATCTCACCCTCATCGGGAGCAATATCGCCATTAATAAGTTTAAGTAAAGTGGACTTGCCGGTTCCGTTGCGTCCAAGGAGGCACACCCGCTCACCTCGTTCAATATGCAGGTTCACTCCATCAATCAGCAATGGGCCTCCAAAGCCCACTCTTACATTCCGTATACTTACCAGTGCCATGAATTACCTCTGAAAAAGATTACTAGAGAGTTTAAATTCTTCAGAATTGTAGAATTTGATGCATACCTCCTCATCCATTGATAAAAAAGTGACATGAAATTGGTCTTGTTCAATTTGGAATAATTATAAAGTGACCTATCTTCTGATTTGATATATGCACCATACAGACATATTATAAGGTAGTATACCTACGATCAAAATGGGTATTATTAACTTCTACCTATTCCTGTACTGTATGTATTTTAACTGAATTATACATCTATGATAATGCTATAAGGTCTGAATTACTTCAATGGATGCAACATTCGATTTCTCTCAATCACTACCACAGATTCGACAGGGGTAAATAGTAGAAGATATGGCTGACATCGAAACTCCCATAAAATTCGATCGCTGCTCTCTTTGCCGGAGCGAGTACATCAGGATAAGACCATCCCTTTTATCTTTGGACCATATTAGAAATATGAACATTGAGGATTTTAAAGAATTAGTTGTACATGTGTTAAAAGAACATGGATACAACGTGTTTGAATCCGATAAAGAAAATGCAGAAGAGGATGATAGCTTCATACTTGAATCGCATAAAGCAGAAAAACGCAGATGGCACGTTGAGTCTTGGAACTTATTTAAGTGTGTAAACTCGGAGAAATCCCTGGATTTAGAAGGTGTGAAGAGGTTCTACCAACTCCTCATTTCCGACAATGCCGAGCATGGGTATGTTATTACAACAGGTGACTTTGCAGAAGACGCATTAAAATTTGCCAAGGATAAACCGATTGAACTTATTAATGGAAAGCAGTTTCTGAACCTTGTGAGAAAAGCATCTACGCCCCAAGCTTATTGCACGGAATGCCTGAAAATTCCCGCAGGTGTCAGAGCATCATTGAAAAAGCTAAGGGCGCGCATTGAAGCGCTTAACCGAATTGAAAAGGAGGTTTCAGGCAAATGGACTGCTCCGCTCCACCTCGATTTGATGTTCGGAGATACGGCAAGAAAGATACAATCTCTTTTTAATACCGTTTCTGAACGAGGAAAGAAACGTTTAGAAACGAAATTGCACACAAACATTCAGAACTTGGCTTCTAGCATTGCCAAAGTAGAAAGGGGGTTTAAATCGTTCGAGAAAACAGTCCAGGAATTTTCTGATGAAAAATAAGAACTACTGGAGGCAATCTCGCGGGTTTGGATACGAAATTGATATTTTTCTCTATAAAAACGCCTCATCCAAAAGCCGTATCTGCGCTTGGGATAACCGCCAGCCCGAGGCTCCGCAGTTCTCCATAGTTCGAGCCACACTATTGGACTTAGGGACAGCAATAACATCTGGCCGCGATACGCACCAGTTCAAAGCCACCTGAGCCGGGGTTTTATGTACCTCGGCTGCTATCTGTCCCAAAACTTTCATTCCACGGCCACGCGACCCGGTTGCCAATCGGCCATCGTCCAGCGGTGTATAGGCGATAATTGTCACTCCATGCTTCTCGCAGTATGACATTAAGTCTCTCTCAATGCTCCGGTTGTTCAAGTTATACAAAACCTGATTGGAGACGATTGGGTATTTTCTCATGGCGGCTTGGGCTTCTTGTATATCTCTCACTGAGAAATTACTAACACCAATGTATCTGATCCGACCGGAATCTACGAGGGCCTCCATGGCGCGCATTGTTTCTTTAATCGGAACGCTTGAGTTCGGCCAGTGAATCTGATAGAGATCAATATAGTCCGTATCAAGAAGGCGGAGACTTCCTTCCGCCGCCCTCATAACGTCATCATAGCGCAGGTGTCTACCGGATACCTTAGTGGCAACGAATATACGATCGCGTATGCCATTGATTGCCTGGCCTACTATGTCCTCAGTATGATAACCCTCCGCTGTATCAATGAGATATGCACCCATTTCAATTCCCTTGCGAAGCGGCTCCACACCACCGCTATAATTCCATGTGCCCAATCCAATCTCCGGCACCATCACGCCGGTATTGCTGAGTGGTTTCAGTTCCATATTTAACTGTTTCTTCCTTTTCCCGTAATGAATTTCGAACGAGTTACAAATATAAGGCTAACAAAGGATGGTTGAATATTAAAGTAAAAATTAAGGAGAAATTTTTGTTTATTACGATAGACTTTTCAAATAAATTTTTCAATTCGGAGCGTAACTCTTGACGGTGTAGTTAGAATAATGGCGTTGAGAGTAGCAGCAATGGCACAGCAGCAGAAAGAGTTACAAAGAGGCCCTTTACCTCTTGTTTATTTCTTACTTGCCATCGCTTTTATGTTAGCACTTCACTTTGTGCTACCCCTCTGGAAGTGGCTTCACTGGCCCTGGAACTTGACCGGGGTTGTGCCAATTACAGCCGGGCTGGTTATTATATTGATTGCCGACCGCCAGTTTAAAACGCCTGGAACTACTGTCAAACCATTTCATCTATCTAGCAGATTAGTAACTGACGGCATGTTCCGTTATACTCGGAACCCCATGTATCTCGGAATGGTCATCATTCTGTTGGGAATGGGCATATGCCTTGCGAGCATAACTCCTCCGATAGTTGTACCTGTGTTTATATATATAATTACGGTGAAATTCATTCGCGCAGAAGAGCGGAGTCTTGAGCAGCAGTTTGGACAGGCATACACTGAATACAGATCAAGGGTGCGGCAGTGGATTTAGAAACACCCTCTAGCTCTGTCGTTCAGCAGCTGCGCACCGCTTATTAGAAGTGGTAAGCTTGTGTTAAAGGCGCAATGACTTTGCCAATAAAAGGTTGATATTAGGAGGTGTTGTATGCCGTTCCAGACAGAACTGACGAAGCGACTCAATTTGACACATCCAATTATCCAGGCACCGATGGCGGGCGGTGCGACTACAGTGGGTCTCGTGGTCGCCGTCTGCGAGGCGGGAGCGCTGGGCTTCATCGGGGCAGCCTATCTGACGCCATCCCAGATTATCGAGGTTTCGCGTGAGGTGCGCGCGCGAACATCTCGGCCCTTCGGCATAAACCTCTTCGCTCCGCTGCCCTCGCCCGACCAGCCGAAGAACACCGGTTCTGCACTTGAACTCCTGGCTCCTTTCTATGCGGAGCTTGGTTTGCCGCCGCCCGCTCTCCCTGTATTGATGGGTGATACATTCAACGAACAGATAACAGCGGCTCTTGAGAGCGGCGCGTTTGTATTCAGCTTCACATTTGGCATTCTGCCAACAACTGCAATCGAGGCCATTAAGGCTCGCGGCATGTTCCTCATCGGCACGGCCACGACAGTTGAGGAGGCAACACAGCTTGAGAGTGCCGGTGTTGACGCTGTGGTTGCACAGGGAAGCGAAGCAGGTGCTCACCGGGGCACGTTCGCGTTTGATTTCAATGCGGCAATGGTCGGGACTATGGCCCTTGTGCCGCAGGTGGTTGATGCCGTAACGGTGCCTGTGATTGCATCGGGCGGTATTATGGACGGGCGTGGAATTGCAGCAGGGCTCGCCCTTGGCGCGAGTGCCGTGCAAATGGGCACAGCCTTCCTGACATGCGATGAGGCTGGCATCTCGGAGACTCATAAGGAGGCGATCCTCAAGGCGCGCGAACATGAGACACGCGTGACGCGGGCCTTCTCCGGCCGCCCGGCACGGGGAATTGTCAATCGCCTTATGACAGAAATTGATCGCCTCGATACCTCTTTTGAAGCCATTCTCCCATACCCGCTCCAGAATGCACTGACACGGCCGCTCCGAAATGCGGCTGCCAAACAGGGCCGAAGTGATTACCTGTCGCTATGGGCGGGCCAGGGTGTTCGTTTGGCACGCCGCCAATCAGCCGCCGAACTCGTAGCACGACTCGCGAACGAAACCGAGTCAGTCATCCGTCGGCTGTCGGCGTTGGATTAAAAATCTCCGCTGATTTTTGATTGATTTTTCTGTATTCGAGAGATTCACGGCATTTGACATTTCACTCCGCTTTACTCAGGATGTAATTGCTGTGTAGTTATGCAGCTTTTTTGCTGTCTAAGATACCCAGTAGGAGCGATTATACAACAAAATCGTCAGTCTAAATCGGTGCTGTCTAATATAGTTAGACGGCCTTCCGCTTTCGCAAAAGACCTACAGGATAATAATGAATACTCTCCAACAGAAGATACTTGGTCTCGTTAATCGTGGCGAAAGTCAAATTGTCGAGTTCAAGAAATCTTTGAGCTTGACGAATGAAGCACTTGAAAGTCTATGTGGAATGCTCAACTCTGAACTGGCGGAAGGAACCATTCTCTTTGGCATCGCACCAGACGGTAGTATCAGCGGAATCGAGTCAGGCAACTTGGATAAAGCACAACGGACGTTAGTTCAGAAAATATCATCTAAGTTTCATCCGTCCATCATGCCAATCATAGAAGTCATAGAGTATTTAGGAAGTAATATTCTTATCCTTAATGCAAGACGAGATCCAATAACACCATATCACGAGTATGATGGACGGACATTCGTCCGTGAGGGAACTACAACCCGGCAACTCAACCTTGCCGAGAAACAAGTATTAGCCAAGCGAAGAACTCGAGAACTACACAACGGCCCTTGGAAGTGTGATAGATGTGGTTCGATTACAGGAATGCTCGTCAGCTTCACGCTTACTGATCAGAGCGTGGTGAAGTCGTACGCTTGCCAATGTGGTGGTGAATTTTGGCCGGCCACCTAACACGCGGGTGCAGCCGCTTTGACCTTCTCGGCGCTGCGGCCAAGTGGCTGACCTGCAACGTTAGGCCGAATCCCTGGTCTTTCAGCCGGGAAAGTGACAATTGCGGGATAGGATATAGAGTATGACAGAGTCACTTCAGCGAGCCATTGCCGAAATTGAGAAGCTGCCCGCCGAGGCACAAGATGTCATTGCGTTGCGGATCTTGGCTGAACTGAAAGATGACGAGGGGCGGGAAGCTCGTTTCCGGACTATGATTGACGAACAGTGGGACCGCTTGGCTGAAAAAGTGCGACGCCAAATTACAGCAGGCGACACGGCCCCACTTGACGACATATTTCCACTCATTTTATCTCTAGACCTTTTGATTTAATCTCATCTTTGATAAAGGTAACATTATCGTCGGATTCCAGTTCTTCTTCGGTAAACCTCATTATTTCCATCGGTCTTTTTATTCCTATGCAGGCGCATCCTAAAAGGCATAGTCTTTCCCAGATGTCCACGTTTTTAAAATCATCTGATACGACAACCAGGTCTATGTCACTATCCTCCCTGGCTTTTCCAGCTGCGTGAGAACCATAAAGAATAACTTTTCCTATGTTGACTCCTAATGATTCAAGTCTCCGCTTATAATCACTTATGACTTGATAGATTTGCTTATCCATTGAAAAACCTCTTTGGTTTTTGTCAAAATAAGCTCTGTTCTTTTCTGAGAAAAGTCTTTCAGCATTCTTTGAAAATCGCTTGGGTATCTTGTAACTATACTTAAATTGGTAATTTCCGCGATGAATCTCGTTGCGTCTTCATCTAAAGAAATTTTGCAAGTTCCATAAGATACCCTAAATCGTGAGTTCTCGGTGGTGTCCTGCCAGTAACTTCTTCGACTTTTGCCTTGAGAACCTGTTCAAGAGCAAGATGACACATAAATACCGTATATATGTATCTTCCTGTTTTAAGCATATGCTCGGCAGTTTCCAAATCATATTGAGCAGATTCTAACCAGTTTTTTACTCCCTTTTTCATCTCAGTTACCCAAATAATATCAGAAATTTTAAGTGTGATGCAAGAAGTCTTAATCTAACCAAAATTTGAGAAATATTCTCCGTTATATATCATTTATAATCCGTGTGGCAATTGAGTTTAATATCGATTAAATAGAGTGACTTTTGAATAAAAAGAAAACCCTTACATCTTTAGTTCTGGACTATAAACTTTCCGTCTTTGCCGGAATAATTGCACTCTCTATCGTAGATCTCGCGCAGCTTTCCATTCCGCAGATTATACAGAGAGCCATTGATGCGCTGACCATCAAGAATGCGGGGATTGAGGCCCTTACAAAATACGCCCTCTACATATTGGGGCTGGCTTTTGTGATGTCCATTTTCCGGTTTTTATGGAGATATTTCATATTGGGAGCCTCAAGGGAAATAGAGCTTAATCTCAGAAATCGGTTTTTCTCCCACCTTCAGACCCTCTCTTTTGACTTCTACGCCGAGAAAAAAACGGGAGACCTCATGGCCCATACAGTAAACGACATTGAGGCCATAAGGATGGCGTGCGGAATAGGCGTGGTCGTAGCCTATGACGGAATCTTGCTCCTCACCTTTATACTCGCCGCCATGGCTTATGTTTCGCCGACTTTAACCCTCTATGCCATTATTCCTTTTCCTATACTGGTCGTCACCGTAGCCAAATTCGGAAAGACTATAGAGAATCGGTTTGAAAAGGTGCAGGCGTCTTTCTCCGAGCTTACGGAGAACGCAAGAGAGTCCATTTCAGGGATAAAGGTGATAAAGGCGTTTGTAAGAGAAAAGGACGAGGTCAAGGACTTTGAGGGCGCAAGCAGCCAGTATCTGGGCACAAGCCTTCACCTGATAAAGATTGAGAGCGTTTATCAGCCCCTTATCACATTTATTGCGGGGGTCTCTACGGCAATATTTCTCTGGATGGGGGGGAGACGCACTATAACGCTTGACATCACTCTGGGCGATTTCGCCGCCATCACGGTTTATCTCGGAATGCTCACATGGCCTATGGTGGCAATGGGCTGGGCTGTTGATATTATCAAGCGCGGCAGCGCCTCTCTCAAGCGTGTTAATGAAATACTCCTTACGATGCCCGATGTCGGCGATGCCCCTGATTCAGTTGATGTTGAGGTAGAAGGCAGAATTGAATTCAGGAACTTGAATTTCTCCTATCCCGATGGCAGGGGCACAGAGCACCGTGCCCATACTCTGAGCAATCTGACTTTAGACGTGCCCAAGGGAACGGCTCTTGGAATCACCGGGAGCACCGCTTCAGGCAAAAGCACGCTTCTTAAACTCCTTATGAGAATCATAGAGCCTTCTGAGGGGCAAATATTCATAGATGGAATTGATGTAAGGAGAATAAGGAAAGAGAGTTTAAGAAAAGGGATTATCTTCCTGCCTCAAGAGACCACTATATTTAGCGGAACGATTAGGGATAATATCGCCTTTATGAATCCCAATATCACGGATAGAGAAATTATAGAAGCTTCCAAAGCCACCCAAATCTATGACGAGATCATGGAATTCCCCGGAGGTTTTGACGCAGTGGTTGGAGAAAGGGGGCTCAGCCTCTCAGGCGGACAGAGGCAGAGAATAGCGCTTGCGAGGGCGATTCTTCTTAAACCAAAGGTGCTGATACTCGATGACGTCCTCTCCTCTCTTGATCTAAAGACCGAAAACGTGGTAATTAAAAACCTGCGAAGAATTATGAGAGGGAGGACTCTGGTTGTCGTGTCGAGCAAAGTCCCATCAATCAGCGGTTTTGATAAGATTGCCGTTCTTGAAAAGGGAAAACTGGTCGAGTTTGGAAATCACGATGAGCTTATGGCTGAAGATGGGATTTACGCAAGACTCTATAACGTGCAGACGTTTGATGAAGAGGAATTCTCCCAAGAGGTCATTCAGCCAAACATTGGCACGTATGGATATGAATGAAAAGACGTTTATATAGAACTTGGCGAAAATCCTATCTCCCTTCTCCCTCTGAGGAGGAAGGTTAGGATGGGGGAATTAAATCTACCCCACCTGTATCCTCCCCTTGCAGGGGAGGAGATGATATAGAATAGAAGGAAATTGATTTGAGCAAGATAGATTACGAAGAGGAAAAGAGAAATAAAAAGGGCTATGACATAAAGGTCATAAAATGGCTCTTTAGATTTGCGCGCCAATACAGAAAACTTATGGTTCTCT
The DNA here is from genome assembly GCA_050259195.1 of Ignavibacteriales bacterium. Lineage (GTDB taxonomy): Bacteria > Desulfobacterota_D > UBA1144 > Nemesobacterales > CSP1-2 > PSLL01. The sequence goes on along the minus strand of JBLNAE010000086.1, from coordinate 3,674 downwards.
CTCTGATTTTTATGCTCATTACGGCGGCAATCGAACTTCTCGTTCCCTATATAACGAAGATCGCTGTGGATGGGTACATATTTCTCCCTTGGAGAGAGGCGAATTTCGCAGATAATGAAAAGCTTGAGAAATCTATCAAGGAAAAATATTCATCATCCATTATTCCACTTGGTAAAAGTTCATATTTAATTAATCTTTCCAGAATTGATAAAGACGATAAGGTTAACCTCGAAAAATTTGGAATTGTCTCAAAGAAAAGATATATAGTCGTTGATAGGACAAAGGTCGAACCGGATAAACTCGGCGGCGTTCTTCAAATAATCAATAGTCATCCCGATGTATTTAAGCCTTTGGGGCAGGTCTATTTTGCGAATTACCCTTCTCTTAAAAAACTCACTGATAAAGAGCTAAGGACGCTGCGAAGCGGAGACATCGGACAGGTCAATAAACTTGCTCTCCTTTTGCTCCTTGCCCTTTTTTCCGATTTTCTTTTTAGTTCCGTCTACACCTATTTTCTCAATTACTCAGGGCAGAGAATTATGCACAAAATCAGGTTAGGCGTGTTCTCTCATCTTGTCACTCTTCCTCAACCATTTTTTGACAAAAACCCGGTTGGAAGGCTCACGACACGTGTCACAAACGATGTGAATGCGATAAACGAGATGTATACATCGGTGCTCGTGCAGTTTTTTAAAGACCTTCTTGTGATTTTTGGCGTTCTCATTGTGATGTTTAATATGAATGTAACCCTCACCTTCTTTATACTCGTCCTCACTATACTTCTTGGAATCGTAGGTGCGCTTTTTAAAAAAAGATTGCAGGTGATCTACAGGAGCGTCAGGAAATCAATCGCAAAACTAAATGCATTTGTGCAGGAAAGTGTACGGGGAATTATAATCGTAAAACTCTATCTGAGAGAAAGGGAGAACTTTGAGAGATTTAAAGAGGTAAACCGGGAAAACTATCGGGCAAATATGGATCAGCTTTTTGCGTTTGCTACGTTTAGACCCATCATTGAATTTATAAGCACGTTTGCTGTGGCTCTTATACTCTGGTACGGAGGTCTGAGGGTTATAAAACTCGACCTCACTCTCGGCGCTCTTATCGCTTATCTTGCCTATATCAGAATGCTCTTTGGACCGATTGTTGAACTAACAGAGAGATACAATATATTTCAGTCCGCCATAGCGGCGTCTGAAAATCTCTATGACCTTGTAAACTTGGAGCCTGAAGAAAGAGAAAGAGGAAGAGGGTTAGAGGATGTGCGCGGAAGGCTGGAATTCAAGAACGTCTGGTTTTCCTATAACGGAGGCGATTGGGTTCTAAAGGATGTGTCTTTCAGCGCAGAGCCGGGCCAAACCGTGGCTCTTGTAGGTCTCACGGGTTCTGGAAAGACCACTATAATTAACTTGATTCTTAAATTTTACGAGATACAAAAAGGGCAGATTCTCTTTGATGGGGTTGACATAAGAGAACTCGACTCCGATTTTTTAAGAGCACATGTCTCAACCGTATTTCAGGATATGTTTCTCTTTGGGAAAAACGTCTCAGATGGAGCCTATAATAATGGAGATGAATTTGTAAAAACTATAGGCGCGGATGAGATAAACTCGGACGGACGCTCTATCTCTTCCGGCGAAAAGCAGCTCGTTTCTTTAGGAAAGGCGTTCTCAAAAGACGTGAAGGTTTTAATCTTAGATGAAGCCACATCTCTCATAGACGCCGAGATGGAACTTAAGGTGCAAGATGCACTCAAAAACGGCTCTCGAAAAAGAACCACGATCATAGTCGCACACAGGCTCTCAAACGTGAGAGAGGCAGATAAAATCATTGTTATACACAAAGGAGAGATTTTTGAAACCGGAACCCATCGCGAGCTTCTGATGCAAAGAGGGATTTACTATAACCTCTACAGACTTCAGAATGAGATTTATCGCTTTTCTTAAATAGATTTTGTAAAGGGATTATTCCTCAATTATTGCCACCGGTCTTACCCAGCCCGCGCTTCCTCCCAAAACCTTAATGGGGAAACAGGCTATCTTGAACCCGAAAGGAGGGAGAAGGTCTAAATTGGTGAGTTTCTCAATCTGGCAATATTCCTTTTCAATTCCTGCAAAGTGTGCGCCCCAGATGATAGTGCTATCACCCGTTCTTTTAAATTCTTCTACAATTGCTGCAAAGGGTCTATCCCATCCGGCGGAATCTGTTCCCATAACCTTAACCCCCTGCTCACAAAGCCAAAGGGTGGACTCCCTTCCCAAACCCGGAAACTTAGACCAGTAATCCAAGGTGCCCCAGAGTTTGTCGGCTCCTGTCATAATGAGGACAATATCAAACGGTTCGATTCTATAGGAGATTTTGTCCAGAGCCTCTTCCAGATCAGAAACCGTAATTAACTCTCCGGGTTTCTTATGCCTCATATCTATTACAACTCCATCTCCATAAAACCACTCAACAGGGACCTCATCTATAGTTTTTGCCCTCTTCCCCTCTGAGGTTGGATGGTAGTGCCAGGGAGCATCAATGTGCGTTCCGACATGTGTACCAAGGGTGACGTAGTCATTAGCCCAGCCGAGGCCCTTTGACAGGTCTTCTCTCCTGCACTGGAAACGCTTCATCATATACTCCGCAGTCTCATGGTGTTCTTCGTGTTTTATTTGGAGAAGCTGGTGTTCCGGACCGGGAGCGGGTTCAATTTTTATGCTGAGGTCAATGAGCTTTCTTGTTGTATGCATAAAACCATTATATTAGCTGGCAAGGTTCTTATCAACAATAATTCTCTCTCCAGTTATTTGTCTCTATCAAAAGAGACTGTTTTTGCCAATGTCTATCGGTATTCTCCTTTCTCTATAGATTCTCCACAACAGGGGTTATACCAATTCTATAAACTAATAGTGCATTTAAAAAGAATATAATTGCGGTATAGGGGCGACGTACTCTCACCCACACATTAACTTCCCCCTGCCACACTTGTCGTTTTCATATTCATAGGTATAATTTTGTTTTTTACAATCGGGGCGTAGCGCAGGTGGGAGCGCGCGGCGCTTGGGACGCCGAGGTCGGAGGTTCGAATCCTCTCGCCCCGACCATCAAATTTTTGTTTGGTTATAAGTAGTTAAATCAATAATCGTGTCTTCTGAAATTTCAGTGGAAGTAGCCTTAGTGTCCAAATAGGTGTCTATAGTTCCCAAATCTAGGCGTTCTATAGCCTGTTTTTTGTGCTCTGGGGTAGGATGAGAATACCGTTTTGTCATATTTATATCCTTATGTCCCATGAGTTCCTGCAATGTGGCTAAGTCCGTTCCCTTCATAACAAGCCGTGTAGCAAAAGTATGTCTGAGATCATGGAATCTACAGTGAGGAATACCAGACTTCCTTAAGGCATTTTCCCAAGCACGCTTGATTGTTTTCCTTCCTTCAAATACATATTCACTTTGGCTCTTGTTTGCTAAGGTTAATAGGGCCTCTTTCAGTTTAGGATGTATGGTGATTGCTCTACTCTCATAATTCTTGGAATCTCTGACAAGAATAAATCCCTCTTCTAGGTTAACATCCACCCATTTGAGATTTAGAATCTCGCCCTTTCTCATTCCTGTTGTAATAGCAGTAAGGAGGATAGGTCTGAACTCCGACGTCGCTGCGCCGTACAACCTCTCAAACTCCTCTTCGCTTAA
>JBLNAE010000085.1:0-3542 GCA_050259195.1 Ignavibacteriales bacterium | reverse complement strand
GATTTAGGCTCCTGGTGAAGATCTCCCAAGAGACGAAAATACAACTCAGCGTGCCTGTAACTGCCTTTTTGGGCTTCCCGTACCACACAGGCCATAATCATAGGGCGAAATCTTTCCAGCTTATCAAAGCAATAGTCCCGGAGCAATCGGTTAAAATTATTACCTTTTTTACGTTGGTATGAAATCATATTACCAACAACATGGGGATCGAGGCCTGCTTGTCTGGCGTATTCAGAAATACTGACAAGTTCATCGGAAAGAGTAATAAATTTGGCTAATTTTCTAAGCGTAGGCGGAAATTTCTTCAATTCTTCTTGAAATTGCGTGTATTTTTTAGAACCGTTCAGTGTATTTTCTCTCATGGATCCGACTCTTCCCCCTCTGGTAATTCGATTCCTTTTGTGGCCCGTATCCACCCATTGAGAAATTCCACAAGCTCCTCCTCCGGCAAAGACTCAATGTGCGCCTTCACAATATCCTGGTGGGTATCGAAGAAACTTATAAACACCTCCCGCAACAAGCGGATGAACATATCGCATGAGCTACATTTCTTAACCATGAGAAGAATATACACTGAAATTGAATTCTACTTTAGACGCGGGCCTACCCCCGAAAGTTTTTTGGTTCTAGCTAAGCGCATCTAGGAGTCCCATCGCCGGAACACCCAGGGGTATCCAGGCCCCTCCCGGGGTATACCCACGGCTGTATAGGCCATGCCCGGATAAATTTCTCTGAATTCTCTGCTCCTTAAAAGTTAATTGTAATCCTGCTACTCTCTCCAAATATCTTATGGATATCTTCAAGGGACCTCACAACCTCGGCCATGCCCCCGGCCTTCCTTATCTCATCAATCCTGGCCCTTTGCTCAGGGGTAAGCCTTCCTCTCTCTGTCTTTACCTCTAGTTCTACGTATTTCCCTTCCCAGCAGCCTATGACGTCCAATATCCCTTTCATTCCATAGAGCCACGAATCTGCTTGAAGCTAGAGTTTGGGACCCATTCTTTTTATGGAAAAGGCAACCGGAGGGAAGATTTTACTTGATTTGTGATTCCTCTTTGTGAGATAATAAAATAGAAAAGCTTTGTGCATAAAATGGGTTGAAGTTAGCAAATAGGAGGATGAAAAGGTTATGGACAAGAGAGGATCTGAGCCGTTTGGGACTATTCGTCTATCTGTTGAAAATCGAGAAAACCACTACGAATTGACAGAAGAATCCGCGCAAGAGCTTAAAATGGCAATAAGAATGGCGGCAGAAAAAGCAAGGGAAAGGAGAAATATTCTAAACCAAATACCAGCTGAAGCTGAGTATCCGAGAGTACCTCTATACAGAAGGCGGGATTTAATTGCGGTGCTGAGTTTAAGTATAGCCCTACTTGTAACCATTTTGTTTGCCTTTGCTGGTGAAGGCTGTTTCATGGCTTTCTAATACTTCGGCATCCGTTGATGGTTCTACTCAGCTCAGATTAAATCTAGACTCTGAGACTCCAGCTCCTGATGGCAAAAGTTTGAAAGAAACTCCTAACGAAATAACCCCGGTCAGAGAGAATATAGGGAGCGAAGAAATCAAAGGAAAAACGTCCTCTCTAAAAGGAAGAACACGAAAGATACATAAGTGGAAAACTAAAGGGCTTAGAGGCCGCACGCAACCTGTCTTGGCATCCAATATCGGAGAAAAAGAGTGCCTGGAACAACAACTTAGAAGAGCCTTTCTGCTATCTACCTCTCGCTGCAACTAATGCCTAAGAAATTGCCCATAAAGAGACCGCTTATTCTCTTAAGGGATTTATTTACGCTCAATCAGAGCTTAAGTCCTGAGTTACTATAGCAAACTTCTTTTCAATCTCGCGATATTTAGGAATAATTTATAACCTTCAGGGTGTAGTGGAAGGTGTTTAATGAAGGAAGAGAACTTTGAGATTACCTTAGCCATCATCCATCTTTCTCTGTATCCATACCTCTCCCTGTACTAATGCCCTTATTGATTTTATTAACTCTCCCGTGTTTGTGCTCTTTAGAATGTACCTCATTGCACCTGCGCAGAGTGCATCCATTATCTTCTCCTCACCATATCTTCCCATAAATAAGAGCACCCCTAGATGAGGGTTCTTTTTCCTTATCAGACTCAGCACCTCTGGAGCATTGAGCCCATCCATTTCCATATCAAGCAAAAGAAGGTCGGCTTTGGTCTGCCTCATAGCTCTTTTTACCTCTGTCGTATTAGAGGCCTCAGCTACAATCTCGATATCCTCTTCGGAGGCTAGCACCCTGGATATGGCCTCTCTGTAGAGTTTGTACTCACAAGCTATTATCAGTTTTATTTTTTCAGTCATCTCTATCTACCTCCGACATTGTAAATAGAGGGTGTAGGACTAAACTTATTATGCTATTATGCATAAACCTTTCCATTAATAATTGTCACACCAAGAATAACCCCTTTCAAGCAAAAATTTTCTCTCTAACTACCCTTGTCCATAGAACAAAGGATTTCAATCGCTATTTTGGATTGAATAATCCATAAAATTATCTCTGCAATTATGCTGTTGAGTTTGTACAGCAACAGGTTCGGCAAAAAAAATAAAAGAAAAACTACTAGCGCTTTCTGCCATGAATAATACAAAAACTCGAAGGGGCCGAATATAAATACAAACAAAACTCCAAGCCATGGCTTTTTAGTTACTTGATATGGCATCTTTCTCACTTCTTTGTGCAATACTTCTCTCTCCCCACTATCTCACAGTTCATAATTGCTTGTCAACACGCCTAAAGAAGGCAAGAGCGAATGGGGCACTGGGTGTATTAAAAGATATTATGATAATAGATGCATACACTTAGTGCCTATCCGAAAAACCACTTAAAGTAGCCGCTATAGCAGCGTCTTTAGAGTTATCGGATAGGCTCGTAGAGAGAAATTAAAGCATGTTGAATGGTTGAGACTGAGTTAAAGTTAAAGATGTGATTACCTTGTATTCTGCGGTTGGCTACAACGACTTGTTATCGCGCGCGGCTAGCAAGCTCGTGTGCAAGGAAGAGGAAAATCCCTGCAAAGACAAAGTCGTAGGCGGCGCAGAATGGAGGGTACCAAGATGGGAGCTTGGTTGTTATCCCACGCGGTCGATGCGCAAGATCCCAGAAGCCGTGCAGGATTAACCCAACCGCGATGAACACGGGAGCCAGCCAGAGACCAAGGAGTGCAAGAACAATGAATCCCGTTGCCAACGACAATTCGAGAATGACGATTGAAACCCTTCCGTCTAAGAATGCGAAACCCATATAGATTGCGCCAATCATAGCAAGAATGACAGAGTGAAAGGCCAGTGGGTCCGGAATAAACGGAGACCATGCAATCAACGCGGTTAATGCACCGCCAGCTACTCCTACAATAAGTGCTCGAACTAACATTGTGCCATCTCCTTGCCGCGCGGCCCAACGTATTATGAAAGGGCGCCCCTTTATAGTGGTAGTCTGAAGTTTGTAATTTAGACAAAAAACCACTTAAAGGAGGACCCTATGAACAATGACAAGTATATTGGACTAGATGTTCA
>JBLNAE010000084.1:0-6813 GCA_050259195.1 Ignavibacteriales bacterium | reverse complement strand
ATCCTTAGTCTCATACCATAATATGATTGCCCTTAGTCGGTCACGTTCTTTTGGGGATAGTTCTGGAGGAATATTCTTTGTGAGTTTATGAAATCCTTTCGCAGTGCTAAATACTATCATTGAGGGGTACCTCCTACCTATATTTTACCCCTCTTCTTTTTACCTACTCCCCTCTCATATGTTTCTGAACCTATTCAGAAAATCAAATACTGTAGCGCTCAATCAGAGAAGGGGAATGGAAATGAAGAACCAGTTATATTAAAATCTAAGCGGACCCACAAGGAAACTTTAACGTTTATATGATAAAATAATCGGGAAAGGAGAAAAAAATCTAATGATTCTGTTAGTTACAGGGGTTGCTGGGTTCATCGGCTCTCATCTTACGGAAAGGCTTCTCGAAGAAGGGTTCGAGGTAATCGGTGTGGATTCTTTTCTCGATTACTATCCCAGAAAGATCAAAGAGAATAATTTGAAGAAACTAATAAATTATCCTAAGTTTAGATTTATTGAGGGCAATATACTCAGTCTCGATTTGAAGGGGATTTTAAGCCGGGTTGATGGCATTTTCCACCAAGCCGCCATCCCGGGTGTAAGAGCCAGTTGGGGAAAGGATTTCAATCAGTACGTTGCAAACAACATACTCGGAACTCAGGTTCTTCTCGAAGCATCTAAGGATACAGGGATTAAAAAATTCATGTACGCATCCTCTTCATCCGTTTATGGAGATGCAGATGAGCTTCCCATCAAAGAAACTTCCCCTACGAATCCCGTTTCGCCTTATGGAGTTTCAAAACTCTCTGGAGAGCACCTGGCTGGGCTTTATTTTAAGGGTTATGGCATCCCGACCGTTTCGCTCAGGTATTTTACGGTTTATGGGCCGAGACAGCGTCCCGATATGGGGTTTCATAAATTCATAAGCGCAATCATTTCAGGAAGGGAGATAGAAATCTACGGCACAGGGGAGCAAACAAGGGATTTTACTTTCATTGACGACGCCGTGGAAGCCAATTTGCAGGCTTTCCTCAGAGGAAAAGAAGGAGAGGTCTACAATGTGGGCGGAGGCAGTAGAATTGGACTGATTCAGGCCGTTAAGACCATTGAAGAAATTTCAGGAAAGAAAGCGTGTCTAAGGTATACAGCCCCTCAGAGAGGAGACGCAAAACACACATACGCGGATATATCAAAAGCAAAGAGGGATTTTGACTATGGCCCCAAGGTTGACATTTACGAGGGGTTAAAAAGGCATTACGAGTGGCTGAGGGATAATTCGGATATTTATAAATAGGTGCCCGAAGGAGAAATTGAAAATGCCGATAGATGAAAAACTCCTTGAGATTCTTGCCTGCCCAAAATGCAAGGGGGATATTAGACTTAATAACGATAAATCAGGCTTAGTCTGCGACCAATGCAAACTCCTATATCCGATCAAAGACGACATTCCAATAATGTTAATTGACGAGGCGATAAAGCTTGAAGAATCTAAGCCGTAGGGGAGCTTGTGAAACTTAAGTTATCTAAATCGCAACCCGTCACCCCATAGCCGTATCCCAACTCTTTTAGCGGAGCACTTCTTTGATGGATTCTCCTATCTCTGCAGGGCTTAGAGAAACCTTGACGCCTGCGCGCTCTAATGCCGCGATCTTGTCCTTTGCACTTCCTGAGCTGCCTGAGATAATGGCTCCCGCGTGACCCATTCTCTTTCCTTTTGGAGCCGTAGAGCCTGCAATAAAGGCTACAACGGGTTTTCCAAATTGCTTCCTGATAAACTCTGCCGACTCTTCTTCGGCACTTCCTCCAATCTCCCCTATTAAAATTACGGCGTCGGTTTCCTTATCCTTCTCAAAGAGTTTTAGAACGTCAATAAAGCTGGAGCCGACAACAGGGTCTCCACCAATCCCTACGCACGTAGATTGACCTATTCCCAGGTTTGTCAGCTGCCACACGGCTTCATAAGTAAGCGTTCCACTTCTTGATATGACCCCTATTCTTCCTGGCATGTGAATGTATCCGGGCATGATGCCGACCTTCGCCTCGCCCGGAGTCATAACTCCTGGGCAATTCGGGCCTATAAGCCTTGCTTTTTTCCCTTCCATATATCTCTTAACCTTTACCATATCAAGAGTTGGAATCCCTTCAGTTATGCATATAACGAGCTTAATTCCCGCATCAACAGCTTCTACTATGGCATCCGCCGCAAACGGGGCGGGAACAAAGATTAGCGACGTATTTGCCTTCGCCTCTTTTACAGACTCCAAGACGGTATTAAATACGGGAAAGCTGTCAACTTCGGTTCCCCCTTTTCCAGGCGTAACCCCGCCAACGACCTTCGTTCCGTATTCAGAACACTGTGTGGCATGAAAAAGCCCAGCGCTTCCTGTAATGCCCTGAACTACAACCCGCGTACCGCTATTTACGAGAATGCTCATCCTTTTCCGCTCCTCATGATTGAAGTTTGGAATCATAACACAGTCCATTTGGGGTTTCAACTGCCAAATATGCGAGGAGACATGCGCCTCCTCCAATCGCTTAACCTTCTAAGCTTTCTTCGCACTTTGGCATCTCCCTAGTCAATTCTCCACGCCTGAAATTTAAACCAACTCCTCATAGAGAGAGGCACATAGGCGCCAACGTGAGTTCATTGACATAAGACTTTTCTTCGTGGTATAAATAGCCCTATATAAAATCAAAGGAGGATGGAGACATGCCACACAAAATCGCACGTTATGGTTGGATTCCGGATCTTCCGGACCAACGCGACTACCTCTATGCAGCCCCTGTTGCAATCATGAGGAAACTCCCGACGAAAGTTGACCTGCGTCCGCATTGCCCGCCAGTTTATGACCAGGGCCAACTGGGAAGCTGTACAGGAAACGCGATTGCCGCCGCCATTCAGTTCAATCAGATGAAGCAGGGTCTGCCCCAAATTTTCATCCCTTCTCGGCTCTTTATTTACTATAATGAGCGCGTTATAGAAGGAACAGTGGACTCTGATAGCGGCGCAATGATCCGTGACGGTATCAAGAGCGTATCGAAGCAGGGGGCTTGTCCGGAAGATATGTGTCCCTACGACATTGGAAGGTTCCGCGATAAGCCAACGGATAATTGCTACACGGAGGCGGCTAAGCACACAGCCGTTCAATACCAAAGGGTGTCCCGAACCCTTAATCAAATGAAGGGGTGTCTGGCATCCGGCTATCCATTTGTCTTTGGGTTTTCCGTCTATCAGAGCTTTGAAAGCGATCAGGTGACAAAGACGGGTAAGGTGCCCATGCCCAATACGAAAAAAGAGCAGCTCCTCGGCGGACATGCCGTGCTTGCAGTGGGATATATTGAGTCTCAAAAGAGATTTATCGTGCGGAACTCCTGGGGAGAGGGATGGGGGATAAAAGGCTACTTCACCATGCCTTATGCCTACCTCCTCAATGACAACCTATCCGATGATTTTTGGACAATTAGATTAGTTCAGTAACGCAGCGTTACAGTGCTATACCAGGTGTGCAACGCGTTGACAGGGCGCAAGCGCGGTGGGGGTGGTTTTGCCTACATTCTCGATGGGTTATTTCAAGACGCGCACACGAAGCGTGAACGTTTGTGCGGGCGCTTTTTCCTTCTCCCAGGACCTGAGATAAGATAGCTCTATAGTCCCCAATCCAACCCGCGCGGTCTGGAACTGCCAGTGGTGATTTCCGCCTCGTCCGGGCGCGTCTGATACAGACTCAAAAAAATCCTTGACAAACACGCACGCCGGCTCTCCCTTTGCTTCAAGACTCCATCGAAATCCCGTTGTGGGATTCTCGCGCAGACAAATCTCTAACATCTGGTCAATCGGCAATGTAATCTCTTGTCCATCAGAGCTTTCGTTGATTTGTAGCATTTAGTTAATGATACCATTTGATCCAGTGCTTTGCTCACTTCTTCTCCCCATACTAAACTGTAAAATCTTTATCTTCAAATCCGAGTAGAATTTATTGGTGCTACTTCAAAGTAGTTTATCAATACACCTCGTTTAAAGGTCATCAATCTGGCATCAACCAAAATTTATCCATGAATATCATCATTTCTAATTATCAAAAAGACATCTGGAGAACTAAAGCGCCCCGGACGCGTCCCTGGCGCAAGAGATCCAGAGCTTCATTGGCCTGTTCAAGCGGGAAAACCTCTACCTCAGTTTTCACGGGCACTATGGGAGCGATCGCAATCAATTCGTCCCCATCCCTTCGAGTCAGGTTGGCCACCGAGCGGACAACGCGCTCTTCCCAAAGGATTCGGTATGGAAATGATGGAATGTCGCTCATATGAATACCCCCACAGACAACCGTACCGCCCCTGGCGGTCGCCTTTAGCGCTGCCGGTAGTAGCGCACCGACTGGTGCAAAAATAATTGCCGCATCCAGTTCTTCCGGTGGCATCTCCGTGGAATTCCCCGCCCACACGGCCCCAAGCTGACGGGCAAATTCCTGAGCATCAACATCACCCGGTCGTGTGAAGGCATAGACCCGTTTACCTTGATAAACAGCCACCTGAGCAATGATATGAGCGGCGGCACCAAAGCCGTAAATCCCCAGACACTCCACACTCTGCCCGGTCATTCGATATGATCGGTATCCAATCAACCCCGCACACAGGAGCGGAGCGGCCTCAGCATCGCTATACACATTAGGGATACGAAAACAATATCGCTGGTTCGCCACCGTATATTCCGCATAACCGCCGTCAATCGTATATCCGGTAAACAAGGCATTATCACACAGGTTTTCTTGATCCCTCCGACAGTAACGACATTGGCCGCATGTATATCCCAGCCATGGCACCCCTACCCGGTCGCCTACTGAATGCCGATCCACACGATCGCCGGTCTCAACAATAGTGCCAACGATTTCGTGTCCAGGAATCAGAAGCGGCTTTGGATTTAGAAGCTCACCGTCTGCGATGTGCAAATCCGTGCGACAAACCCCACAGGTGTGAACCCGAATCAGTACCTGTTCAGGGCCTGGCCGTGGGACCTGCACTTTCACGGCACTAAGTGGTTTTGTCGCCGCTTCCAGTACCATCGCACGCATCCTCTCCAGAATTTCCATATCGCACCTCCGAGTGAAACGAATGTGCTCAGAATGACACACGAGTACGATTATCAGCCCTTGTATTATTCCCCGTCCACAAACCCTGTAACTTCGGTCAGGGTTTCTATTCTCACCACACCGCTCATACCTTTATATTTTTCTTCTCTATCAAGCAAAACTGAGTTAATGCCAACCGAGCGAGCCGGATAGAAGTCAAGTTGAAGACTATCGCCTATGTGAATCGCCTCGGATGGATATACATCGTTTCTCTTGAGAACCATGGAAAAAATCTCCGAAAAAGGCTTTGCAAATCCTGTTTCACTCGATATTACAAAAGAATCAAAGTAATCCATAATTCCTAAATCAGCGCAGACGTCGTAGATTCGAGAGTCAAAATTTGATATTACTCCTAGTGTAAAATCCTTTTTCTTGAGAGATTCTAAAACATCTTTGGTTTCGGGAAACAGTTCCCAAGCCCTGCTTCTAAATGTTTCAAAAAGCTCATCAAAGTAATCATCGGATTTCTCAAACGTCTCAATCTCCGAAAAAACCCTTTTTACAACCCCATACCACCACTTTTTCTCAAGAACTTTTATTTCTTTCGGGTCAACAACCCCTGGAAAAGCCAAAGGAGGAGCGGATTTAAAGGCTTTGGAAAAAGCTTTCTCTATTTGCTCCGGCGTAGAATCCACACCATATTTTCTTGCTACATCCCAGTATGTTTTTCCTACACCAGCCTTTACGCGAAAAAGTGTATCAGCAGCATCGAAAAAAATAGCCTTGATTTGGTTATTATCCTTCATGTTTATGGTTCCCTGCTTACGAATTACTCCTACTGTCATTGCGAACGAAGTAAAGCAATCCGGTTGCAACAACTATATCATTCACTTTAAATATTTAACGTTTTAATATACACTTTTTTTACTCAGAGAGTAAACCGAAATGAATGAAGCAAATTCTGAAAACAAAATTATTGCCGTGATGGACGATCTATTCTTCTCATCTAAGATAAGAGAGGCCGCAAAGCCTCTTGGTTTAAATATAGAGTTCATAAAAAACACCGATGGATTAATTGAAAAACTAGAATCCGAAAAACCATCTCTCCTAATTTTTGATCTCAACTCTAAAGCATGTAATCCCACCGAAATTATCAAAAACCTAAAATCATCCCCTGCCCTAAAATGTATTCCCGTTCTTGGTTATTTATCTCATGTTCAGGCCGAATTAAAAGAAGAAGCGGATAAAGCGGGATGCGACCTCGTGCTTCCAAGATCGAAATTTTCTAAAGATTTAAAAGAGATTTTAATGAGGTATTCAAAATGGAGGTAGGTAATACATTGTCCTAATCTTCTACGAAAGTCTAAAAACCTACTACAGCAAAGTAGGCGAGGTTCTTCGCGGTGATGCCAGCGTCGCATCCGTTTTTCCAAACACTACCGACAAAGGAATATCACGTGAAAGGGTTTATCCAGAATTTTTGCGGACACATCCGACGCTATGTGGCGAAGCACTCCCAACGGATATGGTGATAGGAAGACCAATGCCGTCTGCCACTGCCATGATCTTCGTACCCTTACCCCGCTTGGTCTTTCCCACCCCTCCGCCCTTTTTTTGCAATCACAAAACTGCCATTAGTGAACCTCCGCCGACAGGAGTCGGCGGCTTCCCTAACTCCGTTCGAGGTCGAGTTTCAGTTGCCCTCTGTCTTCCTTGTCTTGGTATTCTACATATGCAAGAATAGTCCTCTCATCCA
>JBLNAE010000083.1:0-8932 GCA_050259195.1 Ignavibacteriales bacterium | reverse complement strand
TTTTTTTCTACTCTTTTGATATGGGTTAGAGATTGTGATTCTAGATATTGTACGAAATCTCGAACAAAAGTAAACATGGCGCGGCGGAACCCATTCTCTCCACAATTTTATGGAGAGGTGTGTTTAATGGCTGGATAGAACCACTGGAACTCCGCTGCGTCCATCTGGTATTGTTAGAGGTATGAGTCCTTCTCTAAAGAGGGTTGCACAGAATCTCGGGTGTTTGGTCTCTGGCAGTAGTTTTATAGCGCTTGGTATTCTTGGTGTGGCTATACACGTCTGGACTATAATAATTGCATATGGTGTTAGCGGGCTTGGGTCTGCTATTCTAGCTCTTATTTTTCCTGTTCTTGCGGAGCTCTACTGGTTTTTTAGGGTATGCGTTATGACGGGTACGGCTCTTAACTTATATTGTATTTCTCTTTTGGTTTATCTGGGCTTGTGGATTTCCCTGGTTGCCCATCTACTGGGTGTGTTTAAGGATTAACAAATTACATTAACATAAGTATTCTTATAGCACTCTATTTCAAAAATTAGACTTTTTTAGCCCATCCTACAATGAAACTATTGAGATTACATCTGAGGTGAAATGGGGCACAACTGCCAGTTGCTTCTATTTTCTTAATTCATCGATATAGGAGCTAGAGACGAAGTAATACTATTGGATCAAATTTAACAACTGCCAATTAAAATAAGATGTTTCAGCTATAGCCTGTCCCTTTATTGCAGTACTTCATAAATGCGTACCTCCGCTCTTTGACTTCCATGGTGTGGAACCGCTAGATAAAAGCGATTTAGTTCAGGTACAAAAAGAGACGTGCGAGCACCGGATGCAGTTGGGATGTTTGCAATTATCTTATAGTGATCGGCACCACCCTGTTGAAAAACGTTGATGAAGCCTTCTCCACAGGACATGTAAATGCGCTTATGCGCAGCATCGTAGAAAATATCGTCGGCGTCTCCGGCGCCGCTCATACTGATAACCGCTTTACCTGACTCCGTATCGAAAACGACGAGCTTCGCGGGTTTTCGTAAACCAACGAACAAACGGTGATTGATTTCGTCTAGTGCCATTGGAAAGTTTTCCCTAGCACCAGTGAGCGGCCACGTTGTAACGACAATTCGTTTTTTCCGGTCAACCACTGCTATATGGTTGACCATTGGGATATTGACAAAAATCCTCGCCCCTGAGTTCTCTATCTGGAATGACTCAGGATGCCCCTTCAGCTCAATGTCACCGATGTGCTTACCACTCGTTGCGTCGATGATTCCGAGTGCTCCATCACCGTAGCCGACATAAATATATTTGGCGATTGCGTCATAACGAATATTATCGGCGTCATCAGAAAACTTTACACTATCGATGAGCTTGAAGGAGTCGCTATCAAAAATCTCTAACGCACCGTTACCCCCATTTGCCACGAAAACCTTTTTAACTTCAGGAACGTAAAAGACGCCCTGCGGTTCGTGTAGTCCAGTAATACGATGAATAAGTTTAGCTGCACGCAAATCGAGGACTTCCAGATTATTGTTGCCAAGCGCAGCAATAAATAGCCGCTGCCCTTTAATGTCTACAGCCAGGTGATCAATGCGTCCCTCGACGTTTGGCAGCGGGATAGTTTGTACCAACCGAAGAGGCGTAGTGTCTTGAGCCTGAGCCTTGATTACAATTGTGATAGGTGCGATTAGAGAAATCAGGATGAAAGAAACATTTACGTAGATTTTTGGGGTCATTTTATTGCTCTTTGTAGACAAGCTGGAAATATAAATCCATGAAGCTATTTATATACCCTACACACTACTAGGGTATCCAGGATTTGACCACCAGTCCGATGATCCCTGCTCCAAACACAATTAGAGGTTCCGGAACCCTCTTGCCTTTCCAGAGTAATGCCAAGGTTGCCACAGCCATCAAGACAGTTGGAATGTCAATAATGGACTGTCGGCCGAGTACGATAACCGCCCCGGTAATCGCTCCAATTGCAGCAGCCGTCACACCATCCACGAAAGCGGCGATATCCGGCCTCTTGCCATACTTCTTAAAGTATGGCGCCGGAATGACGGTAAATAGATAGCAAGGCAGGAAGGTACCAAAGGCTGCGATAATAGCGCCTGGGAGCCCAGCCACCAAAAAGCCAATGAAGCCGACTGTTATCACTACCGGCCCCGGCGTTATCATCGCAACTGCTACGGCATCAATGAACTGACGGTCGGTAAGCCAGTGGTGTTCATTGACTACACCGCCGTAAAGGAACGGGACAATAGCGAGGCCGCTACCAAACACGAAGGCACCCGCCTTTGCGAAGAATGTGAAGATGTCCCATAGCGTCCTTGTTTCTACCGTACTGGTCATCGCAACAGGTAAAGCGGTAAGTCCGGCAAACCCTGCCGTTCTGCCCCACCTCATCTTGGGCGGAGCCTTTACCAGCCAGACCAGAATCCCGGCTGCCAAGAAAAGTAAGACTTGCTCCGATTCTGTGATGACAGTGAACATTCCTACCACCAGGTATATAACCCAAAGCAGCCAGTTCTTGCCAATTGTTTTCGTAGTCAATTTGTATGCACTAAAGGCAATGATCCCAATGACACTGGCACCTACCCCATAGAAGACGGCCTGCATCCAGGCTAGGCCCCCATAAAGCTTATATGCCCAACCTAAGCCCACCACCATCAAGAATGAAGGTATCACAAATGCAATTCCAACCAGCGTGGCTCCAAGAATGCGATAATGCACATAGCCCAGGTAGATAGCTGTCTGCGCTGCCAGAGGGCCGGGGGCAAGTTGAGCAAGGGCAAGCCCCTCTTTGTAATCAGACTCCGAGATCCACTTTCGCTTTTCAACGAGATCCCTGTACATATACCCAACCAGGGCAACCGGACCACCGAAGCCAAGCGTACCCAGCTTCAATGCATAAAGGATGAGTTGATGGAGTGAGTATGACGGCACCACCTGTGACTCTTGTACCAAAACGGCGGTGTTAGACTTGCTCATACAGTTTTCTCCCTTTCAGTGACGTGCGATAGACAGATTCTCTATCTTTTTATTTCTTGTTTGCAGAGTTAGTTTTGTCCAACGCAGCTTTAAGGCCTTGAGCGAGTCTCTCAGGTTCATCTACCCCCCAGAAATGGAGAAAGAATAGCCTAGGAGATTCAGTGAGCATGTGATTATGAATGGCGGTGACAGCTATACCGTGTTCCCCAAGAGCTTTAATAACTGGATTCACCTCACTCGCTAACAGAACAAAGTCTCCGGTGGTTGCTGCCTTTTCTCCAATCATTTGAAGATTGATTGCGTTTGCCACACCCATTGATGGTGGAATGGGCATTCCATTTTCAGTAATTGTCTCTGCCCGTGGAATGCTGATCTGGAGGAGGTTTCCTTTGTGCTGACCGGTCCAGCCAAGGGTCGATTCAACTTTTGTCCAGTCAATAGCGGGGGGGGATTGTTGAGGTTGAGGTGGCGTGACTGGAGTCTTTGTGAGCGCAATGGCAGCCTTCATCCTCTCGGCAAGCTTTGCTGGTTCACCCTGCCCATAATAATGCATATACATTACCCTGGGCGATTCACCAGTGAGGTGATTATGTAACCCTGTGACCTCAACTCCGTTCGCTATAAGCTTCGACATCACAGGAGTAACCTCATCCTCAAGTAGAACAAGATCGCCCATTATTATTGTCTGACTTCCCATTGGCTTGAAAGCGACCCAGGATGTGAGCGCAAGCCCTGGTTCGATAGAAACTTCGCCGATTTTCACCGTCAAATCGGAGCGTGGGAATGTGAGTTTGAAAACGTCACCTTGCACCATTCCTTTTCGGTTGAAGACCTTTTCAACTTCTTGCCAGTCGGATGATTGTTGAGCGGCGACTGTGAAAGGGGAGAAAAGAAGAGCCGTAACTACAGCTCCTACAGCAGTGCCAAAAAGAACAAGTTTCATGTTTATATTTCTCATCGTGAACCTCCTTAAATTAAAAATCAATTAAACTACTAACTACCTTCTTTGCTGCTTTGTACTTGAGAAATAGAGGTAGAGAGCATCGAGAATTGTTGAACCAATTTCTAGCACCTTGTGGTCATCTCCAAGAGAATTGGAGAGCGCCCGAACCACCGCATCAAGCCCAGCAGACTCCAGACGACCAAACTTGTGGTCTTTCATATCAACGTCGTGGACGATTTCACCGATGGAAATAAGTGCTTTATCTTTAAGCTGAAAGGATTTGAGGAATGTCTCAAATGTGCAGTCTTCACCATGGTGACTGAACTCTGCGCCGAAGATATCGAACTGTATGGCATCCTTAGGTAGGTTCGATTCCGGAGCAAAAACAAACCTCGCTTGTGGATCGATGAAGCGCCTAATAAGCCAGGCGGAGCAAAGCCTGTCAATGTGTATATTCTCGCGAGTTGCCCAGACTTTTTGCTGGAATTCTTTCGGAGAATAACGTTTAAGTGATGCCAAGGACTCACGTTGGGGTTGAGAGGAGGTAAAGTGATTTGCAATCTGCTCAATAATGCTTCGTACCTCATTGGTAAGGGGAGCAGAAAAGAAATCGATTCGTTCAATATCGGTGAACGATTTATTGAGATGCCTTGCTTCTTTTGCCAGTTTTTTCAGAAGCGACTCGACAGGCTGTTTCCGTTGCTTCGCGCGGCGAATGCGTTCCAATAAACCTTTTGCCGATGTAAGGATAGCTGAGTAATCTTCCTGTCTACTGCGCTCAAAGAGACTGCGGATAGTCCGGTCTTCATTTTCATCCTGCGATTCAGAGATAAAAATAGAGGCTTCGCCTTTTGAGTCTTTAATCTGCTGGCACAGCCACTGAAAATCCTCGAGTTGTTCCTTGCTATAAGGAAGAACGTAGACCGAGTTGCGATAAAACACTGCACCAACCTTTTTTGTGAGCCGCCATACCTTGACCCGCTCACTGGAGTTCGGCGTCTGCATCTGATGAACCAGGAATATCCATTTCATCTTAATTTCGTAATATCCGTTACAAGTATAACAAGCGCTACAAAAGAATCAAGGGCTATTTTTAATTTAAAGGTTATAAAATAGCTCGCGATGGGTAACATAAGATGTTCTGATAAGCCTTCGCCACTCTTTGCAACCTGTTCTGCCTATTGAGCGGCGAATCAACTATTTTGGACTTTATCGGAATATCGAAATGGCTGGCAGTTCTACATTTCGCCTTTTCTTTGGAAAAAGCATAATCTCAGATATAATATACCCCCATATAGTAATTTACATTCATGGTTCACACAATCCGAGATAAAAAAAAGCTTCTTAACCGCGTGCGACGCATTCGCGGCCAAGTTGATGCTATTGAAAGGGCTCTGGAAGAAGAGCGGGAATCTTCTTCTATTCTTCAGACTATTGCCGCATGCAGGGGCGCGATAAACGCACTCATGGCAGAAGTCATAGAAGGGCATATCCGGTTCCACGTAATCAACCCCGACCTGCAACCTGAGTCGGAACAGGCTAAGGCAACTCAAGAATTAATTGATGTGCTTAAAACCTATTTAAAGTAGTTCAGATTTAACTTAAAAATTATGGAGCAATCAATATGAACGCATCAGCCGAAAAAAACGATGACCATAATATTACTGCAATCCATGTCCATGAGCATGATGACGGCAAGGGACATGGTGACGAGGATCAACACCGCCTTGAGGTCATCGATATCGCCCGAGTTATTTTTGTAGGTTTTGCTATTCTTGGTAGTTGGCTTGGACTGTGGAGGGACTTTGCTCAGTTTGACGTTATTGGCCTTGTAGCTACTCTCATTGGGGGCTACCCCATCTTTCGGGAGGCTTTTCATAACCTCGTCTCCCGCCGTATGACCATGGAACTATCGATGACTGTTGCTCTCCTAGCGGCATTAACCATCGGTGAGTTTTTTACCGCATTAGTGATTGTCTTTTTCGTGCTTATAGCAGAAATACTGGAAGGACTCACAGTCGGTCGAGGCCGCAATGCAATTAAGGATCTTCTCAATCTATTGCCGCGAAATGCCTTCGTGCGCCGTGATGGTAAGGTACAAGAAATCCTGGCGGCAGAGCTTGAAATAGGAGACATTGTCATCATCAAGCCAGGTGCGAGCATTCCGGTAGATGGAGTTGTTGTCAGTGGAAATTCGTTTGTTGACCAGGCAGCAATCACCGGTGAGTCGATGCCTGTGGAAAAGGTTGTGGGTGCACAAGTTTATGCCGGTACAATTAACCAGTCCGGTGCTCTTGAATTTCGCGTTACTGGTGTGGGCCGGGATACTGCATTCGGAAAAATTGTAGAAGCGGTTGAACAAGCGGAGAAATCTCGTGCACCTATTCAAAAGCTGGCTGATCGGTTATCTGGATACCTTGTTTATTTTGCCCTAACTTGTGCAGGGTTAACGTTTCTTATTACGCGCGATGTGCGCTCCACGATCTCTGTTATTATTGTTGCTGGGGCATGTGGTATCGCTGCAGGTACCCCTCTGGCTATCCTTGGTGCAATTGGTCGAGCAGCCAGGAATGGAGCCATTATCAAGGGCGGACGCTATCTCGAGGCCCTCAGCACGGTAGATACTGTCGTTCTGGATAAGACCGGCACCCTGACATTAGGGACTCCTCAAATTGTCGGTATAAACCCTTGTCCAGATATATCAAAGCAAGCGTTACTTGAAGCGGCTGCTATCGCTGAACGGCCTTCGGAACACCCATTGGGAAGGGCAATTCTAGGAAAGGCAAGCGAAATATCTCTCTCCATCGCCGAGCCGCAACAGTTCAGATACGACCCCGGCAGGGGCATTAGTTGCTTTGTCAATGGAGAGGAGATTATTGTCGGAAATAGAGCATTTTTTGCTGAACGAAGCATTGATTTTAGTCAGCTCACTGGGAGTTCGGGCGATTCAACTGAGGTGTTGGTTGCACGTGGCGGACGCTTTCTTGGAAGTATTCAAATTGGTGACGTCCTGCGACCGGAAGCGGCGAAAGCGGTAACGGCCATTCGGCAAATGGATATCCGGTCGATACTTTTAACTGGTGACTCAGAACCTATCGGTAACGCGATCGGTAAAAAGCTTGGAGTAGATGAAGTCGGTACTGAGCTTCTTCCAAATCAGAAGCTGGACAGGATCAAGGCTCTCCTTACTCAGGGGAAAAAGGTAGCAATGGTTGGTGACGGTATTAATGACGCACCAGCGCTGATGCAATCAACCGTAGGTATAGCAATGGGCTCTGGAACAGACGTGGCGCGAGAAAGTGCCAACATCCTTCTTATCGGTAATGACTTGCTGAAGTTTGTTGAAACTTTAAAGATAGCTCGACGATTCCGTCGCATCATTATGACAAATTTTACGGGAACTCTGATCGTAGACGGTATAGGCATTGGACTTGCTGCCTTTGGCTTACTGAATCCACTCCTTGCTGCTTTCATCCATGTTTCCTCGGAACTAATATTCATCCTTAATTCCGCCCGACTTTTACCTGCGTCGGGAGGTTCTTCTCCTTCAGATTGAAATCTACCAGTGCTCCAGGATTATTGATGGCCACGTAGTAAAATTCGCTTATAAAAAATACCTTCTCTGCATAAAGAGCAAATGCCAGCGGAGTGTGCCGATTGGCTACTCTTATCTCAAGCGGAGGAGAGGCCTTGTGCAAGGAATGTTCAAAGTTTTCTCGTATTACTTTAAACTGGTCGAACCTTTCCTTATTTCAGAGGGTGCCCATTTAAGATCTATCCAATTTTCAGTATCATACTGTTGACAGGATTGGATGAGTGGCTCACTCTCGAAGGAGCTAACACAGTCTATAGTCGCTATTCTTGTTTCTTGTACCGCCTTCTTGATCCCCTATTTCATAGTAGCTACCCCGGGCTAAATAAATTTCGCATAACTTAAGGTTCACGAAATATTTGGGGTATGGTATTCTCTCAATTGAGGAGAGGCCAATGAAAAACCCACTTAGTTTCGTATCACCATTTAGAAAAGCGAAAGATGATGGTATCCAAAAAATTATAAGAATTGTGAGGCAAGAGGGCTGGGATTACGATGATCTCAGGTATGCCTATCGTAGGATCAGGGAACGTCTTAAGCTAAACCCGCCTAAGAAACCCAAGAAGCTTCCAAGAGTGCTTTCCGACGAGGATTTTAAAAGGTTCTATAAAGAGATAGAGGCGGCTGATAATCTCCAGCATGAGCTGATGTTAAAGCTCCTATACTTTACAGGTGTGAGGAATCAAGAGTTGGCAAGCATCAAAATGGGTGATGTCTATCTGGAGGAAAATAAGATTTTTATCGAGAAAGGGAAGGGTTCAAAGGATAGATATGTTTTATTTAACCAAGACTTTAAGACGGCACTAAAGGTTTATATGAGGAACCATCCAAAGAATAGATATCTTTTTCAAACCAGACTTAACAACAAATACACATCGAGAAGGATACAGCAGATCGTGAAATACTATTCAGAGAAAGCCGGTATTAAGGCAACGCCGCACACATTCAGGCATCAGGCAATTACATGGCTCTCAAGGCACGGATTTACAGATTCTGAGCTCATGTTAATTACAGGACATAGCTCTAAGGAGAGTTTAAAGATATATCAGCACCTGGCTTTGAAGGACGTTGAAGAGAAATATCAACAGGCTATGAGAAAGGTAGAGTTCTGACACTTAGAGGATGAGAATATAAAGAGGAGCATATTGGTTATAGGAGCAGTTCCTTTCTCTATAACCTCCTCAGACATTGGCTTCTTATTCAAGATAACGTCTCATAACATACTTTATCGTCTGTTAAAAGGGGAGGCGAAATTTCCAATTCTCAAACCCTCGGAGTCAATTATCTTTAGAGAACGGCGCCAATTAGCGTCAGAAATTACAGGAATGATTTTGGACGGAGGCTTTTGAAGTAACATAAGAATTCTTATGAGACGCTATCATGTATCTAACCTGCACGAACTGTT
>JBLNAE010000082.1:0-5122 GCA_050259195.1 Ignavibacteriales bacterium | reverse complement strand
AACCAACGCTTGGATCACGCTAAAAGAATAATGCAGGTAGGCAATCTGATACTCGGCCAATATTAATCTTCGATACCATGTAAACAAACCGAAAAAACCGGCCAGATATATGAAATTTATGGAATACTCCGTAATTTCGTGGACGGCTTTCTGCTTCCAGCTGGCTTTTTTCTTATTCGCGTTGTTCATTATTTGTACCCCTGTTAAGTAATTATCGTTACCACCCGCTCGTGATCCACCTTAAAATCCCCCATTGCTCATTCCTCCTGGCACTCACTCAACTTGACGACAATGGCATTAGCGCCGTTCTATGGTTCGGCAAGCTCACCACGAACAGATTGACTCAAATACCGTTTTTCCTGAGCAGAGTCGAAGGGTGTAATTGCTTGCCTAACTCTCATCAATTTTAGGTTGTCTAACCACTAGCACAAAAATCCTACTTGTCGATTTGCATCAGCTCAATGGCTCTGCTGCGTCAGCGCGGGAAAGAGCAGTACAAGCCCTTCGTACACCAGCTGGATCGCGATCGCCGCCACCAGGATGCCTGAGATGCGGGTACACACTTCGATTCCGGTGTTGCCCAGAAGCCTTCGCAGCGGATCGGCCATTCGCAATGAGGTCCAGGTGGCAATACCCACCACCGCGATGATGCCTCCCAGAATGAAGTAGTCCACCATCGTACACCCGCTGCCAGTTGGACCCTTACTGGCGTAGACAATTACGGCGCTGATCACCCCCGGACCTGCCAGAAGCGGAATAGCCAGCGGCACCAGTGCGAAACGCTTGCCGTCTCCTTCCTGTCCTGAACCGACGGTCTTTCCCGTTCCACCCAGCACCATCTTCAGGGCGATCAGGAAGATCAGGATGCCGCCCGCCGTCGTGAACGCGCCGATGCTGATGCTCAGTACCTGCAGAAGCCCTCGTCCAATGATCAGTGAGGTCAGCATTATCACCGTGACGCCCACCGCCGCGGTCCGTTCGACGGCCTGACGTGCAGCCTGGTCCATGTTCTGCGTGCATACCAGAAACACCGGTATACCCTCCAGCGGGTTCACGAGAACAAACAACGCAACGAAGATCTTAAGGTAGATGGTTACATCAGCCATGCGTCAGAACAGATGATGAATAATGTGCTTTGTTTTAGTTTCATTATTTGTTGACCTCATCCAAGCGTGGGGGCGGATTACCAAATAGAACCCACGATGGGTATTTCTTGGCGGTATCTGTAAGCTCCCTTAGATTTTCTGAAGTCTGTTTTATATTCCAAAGGATTTGCTCTACCTCTTGTTGCTGATTAGAAGTAAAGCTAGTAAACTCGCTTAAGGACCTATTAACCCCCGCTACAGTTTTTGGAAATTCATTGGATGTGGTGTTAATGTTTGCTAAGGCTTGGGATAAGTCCTTAAGGCTTTGTCGCACTTCCTTACTCTGCATTATCGAATTTAAGTTCTTAGAACTGTTGTCGAGTGACCCTAAAAGCCTCCGAATATCTTTAGAGAGAGCGGCTATCTGAGCATCCTCTATTGCCTTGTTAGTGTTTGCCAGGATCTGATCGACCTTATTTGTGATACCTTTTATGTCAATGTTTTCGAGTTCTTCTGTCAGGTTTTCAATAGCTTGGGTTACCACAGTAATGGTGCCGGGGGCAGAGGGAATGTAGTAATATTCAGGCTTCCAATCAATTGTGAGAGGTGGGTATCCCTTAGGGCCTATGTAAATAAAATTAAGAAAAGCAACTCCAGTAATCCCTGAGGAGTCAAGCCGGAGCCTAAGCCCTTTTTCAATCAACTCATTGAGACTCTTCGTACGCTCCTCTTCGGTTGGCATTCTGCCCAGGATTTTCCGCTGCCCCAATAACTCTGGATAAACTTCAAACCTGACTAATACATAAGTGTGTGTAGTCTTGTAGTGATTAAACACAAAAGAGATTTCCTTCACATTACCGACTTGAACCCCCTGAAGCTTTACAGGAGCGCCTACCTCAAGACCCTGTACCGACTGGTCAAAATAGGTTTCTTCTATGATCTTTGCACGAAAGAACTTACCGGCACCGAAAACTACTATACCTATGATTGTGATGATAAATCCAATGATAACGAACACTCCGATTTTATAATAATTGGCTTTTCTACTCATGTTTTATGTTTCCTTTTATTTGATTTATTCAATAGCTCTTCAGCTAATTGCATCCAATTCGGCCTCCCTGTTAAAGAATTGGCGAACCCAGGGGTTGGGAGAGTGATCACGCAATTCCTGCGGCTTGCCTGTTGCAGCAATCCCCTTTATCCGTTTATCAAGCATGATGACACGGTCAGCTATTGTATAAATACTCGGTAGCTCATGTGTTACAACGACAAACGTTATGTTGAGACTTTTCGCAAGGCGCAGGATCAACTGGTCCAGTTCTGCTGAGGTGATAGGGTCAAGCCCCGCTGAAGGCTCATCGAGAAAGAGAATCTGAGGGTCAAGAGCCATAGCCCTGGCGAGGGCGGCGCGCTTCTGCATCCCTCCGCTCAGTTCAGACGGCATTTTGTTCTCAGAGCCCTTAAGCCCCACGAGCTTAAGCTTCATCAGACAGATAAGATCCATTGCTTCTGGAGAAAGATCGGTGTATTCCTCAAGGGGAAGTCGAAGGTTTTCAAGAACCGTCATTGAGCCAAAAAGGGCACCACTTTGATAAGCTACGCCGATCCTTTTTAATATCTTGATGCGATCTTCTCCTTGTGCTGTTGCAATGTCCTCCCCTTCAATGAGAATTTCTCCTCCAGCCGGTTCATAAAGACCGATCATGTGTTTTAACACCGTGCTCTTCCCGCATCCCGACCCGCCAAGTATGACAAATATCTCCCCTCTATAAACCTCGAAGGAGATGTTATCAACTATCACATTATCCCCATAAGCCGCTGTGAAGTTTATGACCTGTATGATTGGCTTCTTATCTACACTCATTTGCACTCAAATCCCTATGTAATAGAACACAACACCAAAAATACCATCAAGGACAATGATTAGTATAATACCGCTTACAACCGCGCTAGTTGTGGATTCTCCGACTGCCGCTGCGCCAGTCTTGGTTCGAAGGCCCTCAAAGCATCCAACTCCGGCTATAATAATGGCAAAAAACAGGGACTTAAAAAGACCTACTAGAAGGTCAATATAAGTCGCCGCTGAGATCATCTCATTTACATATGTAACGATTGGAAAGCCAAGAGAAAGCATAACGACCCCGCCTCCGATGAGTCCGAAGAGGTTACCGAAGACCGTAAGAATCGGTATCATAAAAATAGCCGCAATAACCCTTGGCACCACCAGAAACCGAACTGGATCAAGCCCCATGGTATTAAGAGCATCAATCTCCTCATTTACCTTCATGGTACCTAGCTCAGCGGCAAACGCTGAACTAGTCCGACCGTTAACCATGATGGCTGTCATAAGTGGTCCAAGCTCCCTGAACATAGTGAGAACAAGAAGGTCTGCGATAAATAGCTGGCCACCGTACTTTTGCAAAGGTATGGCAGATTGATAAGCCAGAACAAGCCCGATAAGAAAGTTGATTACTGCAATAATGGATAAGGCGTTGACACCCATCTTTTCTGCAGTTAGAAATACATCCTTCCACCGTATCTGCCATAGGTTGAAAACGGCATGGACAAGAGCAATCACGGCTTCCCCTATAAAGGTGAGATGGGCGCTAATGCCTTCCCAAAAACCTACCGTTGCCCGACCGACTTCCTCTGGCACGCTTACAGGTTCAGGTTCTTCAATCTTCTGATCCTTGAATTCTGAGGGGGGAAAGAGATCGAGGAGCTTTTGAAACTCACTAGCAAAGCTTCGAATCTCGAACTTTCCTCCGGCTTTCTCCTGGATTTCGCGGAGTTTTACAAATAGAGCAATCCCTGAACCATCACAGTAATTAATTCCCGAAGCATCCACGATGACCTGTTTAGGTGAAGTGTGCTCGACTGCCAGCACAGCTTCGCGCCATAACTTGCCCGTTGTATTTGAATCAAGACGCCCATCAATCGTGAGGTTAAGGATTCCCTTTTCGTTTACTTGAGCGTTGATGGAAGCAGATGATTTTTCTTCAGTCGCATAACTCATAGACATTAGGTTACTTCTACTCTATCGCAA
Organism: Ignavibacteriales bacterium; assembly: GCA_050259195.1. Classification (GTDB taxonomy): domain Bacteria; phylum Desulfobacterota_D; class UBA1144; order Nemesobacterales; family CSP1-2; genus PSLL01. Next base: position 991 of record JBLNAE010000082.1, on the reverse strand, counting down.
AGACGCAAGTTACTCTCTTATCTCCCCAATGTTATCTAGCAAAATTCATACGAGCCAATTCTTATTGAATTCCCTTGCAAAACAAAAGGCACAGCCACTGAATTGTTGTCCGATTTTATGACATCTGATACATTTTAACATTGAGTCGCTACCGTTTTTTTCTCATTATTCTAGGAAAGAAAATAAGGATGCTTACAATAAACCAGTTACTTTTAATTATATTTATGGCCTCGCGTCGCAACATTAGGTATGAGAGGCAGTATTGATTTTCTGCAGTGATTATACCGACTGTGTAAGCTGGTTTCAAGGGAGTCTAACTTATAGAATTTTAGCTTTCTAAAACTCCAGAGTTTTAACTCGGAGATACAGAAAGCTAGACCCGATAGGGTCTGAATTTTGTATTTCTTCTCTCTTGACTTCTTGTAGATAATCTATAGAATATCTACAGTATGGAATATCAACGTGATGATCACCATGTATATCTTTTGAATTACCATCTCATATGGTGTCCAAAAAGGCGTAAACCTGTTCTTGTCGGTCAAGTAAAAGAACAATTGGATAAGGTAATCAGGCAAAAAGCTAAAGAATTGAAAATCAACATACTTGGTTTTGAGATAATGCCCGACCATATACACCTTTTTGTTTCCGCATGTCCTACTATGCCTATCCATAAAATAGTTAAAGAGTTCAAAGGTATTAGTTCCTACATATTGCGTAAAAAATTCCGTCATCTGCTTAAACTTACTTCTCTTTGGACACATTCGTATTTCGCATCAACGGCTGACAACGTTAGCAACCAGAAAATTAGGAGATATATCGAAGCACAGAGTAAAACATGAAAAAGACCTTTCTCTACAAAGCTAGAATAAGTCAACAAACTAAAAATAATTGTCTCCATTGGCTTGAGCTTTGTAGGATTTTGTATAATATCTTGGACTGGAACAAAGGATTCTTGTTTACAATCAACGCAAAGAGTGTATTTCTTGCTATA
>JBLNAE010000081.1:0-5327 GCA_050259195.1 Ignavibacteriales bacterium | reverse complement strand
CGCCGAAATGCCTCCACATATCATGGAAAAGGGCAATAATGGGTACTGGAAGAAGGTAATTGAGGGTATACCGCCCGGAGCACTCTACTTCTACAGGCTTGAAGAAGAGAAGGAGAGACCTGATCCTGCATCATACTTTCAGCCGCAGGGGGTGCATGGGCCTTCTCAAATAGTTGACCACAAATCATTTAATTGGAAAGACAGCGGCTGGACCGGGATTCCCCTTTCACAGATGGTAATCTACGAAACTCACGTTGGAACGTTCACGCCCGAAGGCAAGTTCATATCCATAATCCCAAGGCTTGATGAACTCCTGGATTTTGGAGTCAACGCCATAGAGATAATGCCTATTGCTCAATTTCCCGGAGAGAGAAATTGGGGGTACGATGGAGTAAGTCTCTTTGCCGTTCAGAACTCCTACTCTGGCCCCGATGGGCTTAAAACGCTTGTGAATGAATGCCATGAAAAGGGGATAGCGGTTGTGCTCGACGTTGTATATAACCATTTTGGCCCTGAAGGGAATTATCTTTCGGAGTTTGGACCCTATTTTACTGAGAAGTATAAAACCCCCTGGGGCAAGGCTATCAATTTTGATGAATCTTATTCCGATGAAGTGAGAAATTTCTTTATAGAAAATGCCCTTTACTGGTTTAAGAATTACCATATAGATGCTCTTAGGCTCGACGCTATTCACGCGATTTTTGATATGAGCGCCAAGCCATTCCTTGAAGAGCTTTCAGAAAGGGTTGAGGAGTTTTCAAAAGAAGAAGGAAGAAGATTTTACCTGATAGCTGAAAGCGATTTGAATGATACGAAGGTTATAAGACCAAGAGAAATGTGCGGATATGGAATGGATGCCCACTCGAGCGACGACCTTCATCATTCTCTTCACGTCCTCCTTACCGGAGAGAATGCGGGGTACTATATGGATTTCGGCAGTGTGAAAGACCTCGTAAAATCATTAAAGGAAGGGTTTGTCTATTCAGGGCAGTATTCCAGATATAGGAAGAAAAGGCATGGAAACTCCTCAAAGGACAGACCCGCGGAGCAATTTATCGTCTTTTCTCAGAATCACGACCAGGTAGGAAACCGAATGCTGGGGGAGAGGCTATCCAACCTAATTCCGTTTGAGGGTCTAAAGCTTGCAGCCGGAGTCGTCCTCCTCTCGCCCTATATTCCGCTGATTTTTATGGGAGAGGAATACGGAGAGGAATCACCGTTTCTCTACTTCGTGAGCCATTCTGACCCGGAGCTTATTGAGGCCGTAAGAAAGGGGAGAAAGGAAGAGTTTAAGTTGTTCAGTTGGAAAGGAGAGCCGCCCGATCCTCAGAGCGTAGAGACGTTTTTAATGTCAAAATTGGAATGGGAAAAGAGAAAAGAGGGAAAGCACAAAGCTCTACTCGACTTTTATAAGAATCTCATAGGCTTGAGAAAAAGCGTTCTTGCCTTCTCAAACCTCGACAAAAATAACCTTGACGTTTCTGGACTTGAGGAAGAGAAGGTTATATTCATGAGAAGATGGAAGGACAGCAGTCATATATTTTCTATTTTTAATTTCAACAAATCGGAGGTAAAAGTTGGAATTTCTCTTCCTGAGGGGGGATGGAGAAAGATAATTGATTCTTCTGAGAAGATGTGGAATGGTCCCGGAACTCTCCTTCCAGAAGTATTAAATTCTGGAGATAAGATAGACATGCATGAACTTAGCCTGGCTGTATATGAAAGATGACTTTTGTGTAAATTTACACAGCCTCCGTTGTGTATTACTACGCAAATATATATTTTTTTACTTTTCTTAGACGTTCTTCTACTTACAACCGCTTGTGAATATTGGAAATCGAAATATTAAATCTACTGGTATAAATATTGCCTTACAAAATAACGCTATTCTTCTGGCCGCGCATAGTGTCAATTAGGGGGAGCAGAAAATATATGAATGGACTCGACATATTTTTGATTTTTTTGAGCGTAGGAACCGTCGCAATTGTTGTAGTGGCACTTAAAACCCCTTTTTTCATAACGGACAAGGGGGAGAGAGCCTATCAGGCCATACACTTTCTGCTTGGGATTATTGCAGGTTATATCTTTCCGAGTTTTCTGGGGGGGATAGTTCTCGGCATGTTAAAGGAGTTGATCGGGATTACATTGGCGGCATATCGCGGTCTGCTCAGTCAGGAGAGAATGTTGAGTACGATAAGGGCTCTTATGTTCTGGGTACTTGGCGGATTTTTTGGGTCTCATGCCTTAGAGAAGTTTCATCACTCTGTCCTTTTCCTTCTTGGGACTTAGAAGGGCTGTACAAAAATTATATTAACTATATAAATCTCTTAGGAAAATCTGTATACAAGAAAAGTCTTTTGGTCTACAATGTGTTTGATGCTGCCTGGAGAGCGAATGCAAGGAATGCTGCTTTGCTGGATGAATATCTCAGCAAGGGTTTTTAAGAAAAGGGAGAATTAAAATATGAATGAGAAAAACGAGCGAGGTAGTACTTCACTAAAAGTGTGGACGGGGAATCCCTATCCGTTAGGGGCGACCTGGGACGGGGCAGGGGTCAACTTTACCCTCTTCTCAGAGAACGCTACCGGAGTGGAGCTTTGTCTGTTCAATAGGCCAGACGGGAATCAGCAGGTGGCCCGGATTCCGATGACAGAGCAAACAGATCAGGTTTGGCATATTTATCTGCCTGAGATACGCCCGGGGGAGCTCTATGGCTATCGGGTGCATGGCCCATACGAACCGGCGGAAGGCCATCGGTTCAATCCTGCTAAGCTTCTTCTGGATCCCTACGCTAAAGCCATTGCCGGGACGGTACAATGGAGCGATGCATTGTTCGGCTACACGATTGGTCACCCGGACGCCGACCTATCGCGTGACGATCGAGATAGCGCTAGAGGACTACCTAAGTGCGTGGTCATAGACCCGGCGTTCAGTTGGGGAGACGACACACTCCCTCGAACTCCTTGGCACAAGACGCTAATTTACGAGATGCACGTCAAGGGGTTTACGGCTCGCCATCCGGATGTCCCAAAAGAGATGCAAGGAACCTATGCCGGTTTGTCTTGTCCCGCAGTTATTGATTACCTTCTCTCACTGGGGATTACAGCAGTGGAACTGATGCCCGTTCACCAGTTCGTGAGGGACAGGTATCTGGCAGAACGAGGGCTTACTAACTACTGGGGATACAACTCGATTGGCTTCTTTGCTCCAGACGCCCGATATGCCAGTGGCGGAGTTTTAGGTCAGCAGGTGGCAGAGTTTAAGACTATGGTCAAGACCCTCCACCGCGAGGGAATTGAGGTAATTCTGGACGTGGTCTACAACCACACTGCTGAAGGAAATCATTTGGGACCGACTCTCTGCTTTCGGGGAATTGACAACGCTGCTTATTACCGTCTTGTGACCGACAACCGCCGTTACTACATGGATTACACGGGCTGCGGCAATACTCTCAACATGACCCACCCGCGCACTCTTCAACTCCTTATGGATAGCCTCCGATACTGGGTGTTGGAGATGCACGTAGACGGGTTCCGGTTTGATCTAGCATCGGCGCTGGCGCGAGAGCTCCATGAAGTCAATCGCCTGTCAGCTTTCTTTGACCTTATCCATCAAGACCCGGTGATATCACAGGTGAAGCTGATTTCTGAGCCATGGGACCTAGGGGAAGGAGGTTACCAAGTAGGCAACTTCCCCGTCCTTTGGGCCGAGTGGAACGGCAAGTACCGGGACACCGTCCGGCGGTACTGGAAGGGAGACGAAGGACAGATTGATGATCTGGCCTACCGACTGACAGGCAGCAGCGATCTGTACGAATGGGGAGGCCGCCGACCGTATGCCAGCATCAACTTCATAACGGCTCATGACGGGTTCACACTGCGCGATCTAGTCAGCTACAATGAAAAGCACAACGAGGCTAATGGAGGGGAAAACCGGGACGGCAGCAATGACAATCTAAGCTGGAATTGTGGGGCAGAAGGCCCAACTGACGATCCGGCGATCCTAGCACTGCGGGCGCGACAGCAGCGCAACTTTTTAGCGACGCTGTTTCTATCCCAAGGGGTGCCAATGCTTCAAGCTGGCGACGAAATCGGACGCACACAGCAGGGGAACAACAACGCCTATTGCCAGGACAACGAGATTTCCTGGGTGGACTGGAAACTAGACCGGCCGCGGCGGGAGCTACTAGAATTTACTCAATTGCTGATTCAATTGTTCCATCAGCACCCGGCCTTGAGGCGCCGCAAGTTTTTCCAAGGACGCAAAATCCGCGGCTCTGAGATCAAGGACATTACCTGGTTCCGACCCGATGGCAAGGAAATGACCGATGAGGATTGGAGTGATCCACAGGCACGCTGTTTGGGAATCCGGTTAGCCGGCGACGCCATTGACGAAGTTGATGCGCGTGGAAATCGGATTGTAGACGATACCCTTCTGATTCTCCTCAACGCCTACTATGAGCCAATTCCTTTTATTTTACCGGCCCACAGATCTAGGGTGCGGTGGGAACTGGTACTCGACACCCGAGAATCAACGAGAATAGGAAAGCAAAGACCCCGACCAATGCGGGGTGGCACACCATACAATCTAGAGGCACGCTCCTTGGCGGTTCTGCGCCTCCGAAGAGATGACAAAGCAGTAGAAGAGGACAATGTACCCAGGGTGAAACCAAGAGTGGAGGAGACCGCTGAGAGAAAATATGAACGGATTGAGGCATAGGATTATATTATATTAATTCGATTTTGGTGGTGTATCATAGCCAACCCCCTTTTGAACGGACTAATGTTTGATAGAATTGGCATATAATCTTCAGGAATGAAAAGAAATGAGAATCCCCGCGGCTACATACAGGCTCCAGTTCAATTCCTCTTTTGGGTTTAAAGAGGCGCGTAAAATCATAGAATATCTTTCTGAACTCGGAATCTCCTCTATCTATGCTTCTCCCATATTTAAGGCAAGAAAGGGAAGCCTTCATGGTTATGATGTAGCTGATCCAAACAAATTAAATTCCGAACTAGGTGCTGTTCAGGACTTTGAGGAACTCATAAAAGAATTAAAAAACCAAGGAATAGGCTGGATTCAGGATATAGTTCCAAACCACATGGCTTATCGTGGTGAAAATGAGATACTAATGGATATTCTAGAAAACGGTAAGGCTTCTTCGTATCTTAAGTTTTTTGACATAGAATGGAATCACCCGTATGAGAGTATGAAGGGAAGGCTTCTTGCACCCTTTTTGGGAAGACTTTATGGAGAATCTCTTGAAGATGGGGAAATCCAGCTTAAATACGACGAAAATGGATTTACCGTTAATTACTACGATCTGA
>JBLNAE010000080.1:0-5549 GCA_050259195.1 Ignavibacteriales bacterium | reverse complement strand
GGCAGAAGCGTATATAGTAGAACCTGGGATGGCACTTCTGGGAAGCCGTTACAGGACAAATGGGATAATATTGGGACTATTGAATCACTCGAAAGATTGTTATCTTCAACAGAAGAATTTGAAAAGTAGAGATTTAATAATGTAGCGCCAGCCAAACGGTCTTCTGATTCGCATCTGTCCATTCGACTCGATGGCGTCTGTGTGCAGGGATATGGACATAATCACCCGGATTCATCACACATATTTCCTTGTCACCTTCAAACAGAAGACCTGCACTACCGCTGAACAGTATTACCCATTCATTATCATCCTGATCATACCACTCACCCGGTGGTGTCGCCTGACCCGATGAGATTATACGCTCCAGCTTAAAATGGTCGGCTCTTACCAGGGTTTCAAAGATTTCTTCCGTGATGGAGTCAGAGATATTTGAAAATAGATTGTCCGGCATCATGAGATTCCTCCCGCGATTTTAGATGATAACTATAAATTGATCCTCTTGCGATTTCTAAAAAGGCGGTGATTCGTTTTGTTACTTCTGCTCTTTACCCTATTTTCATAGGTGTGGTTGAGGTTTAGTAGAATATGCTGAAAAACTGAGCAAGATTGATTATATTTGATGATATATGAATATGGAGGGAGAGAAAATGGAGGAAAGGAAGGGACTGGACTACTCGACATTACATAGGCTAGATAGCCCGGCTAATCTGCTAATCCGTAAAAGTATCTGGGGAGACCGAGACATCGGGCAACAGTCCTTTATCACCCCTTGGTATCTCGATGAATTAATCCGAAAGACAGGTATAGATGCCGACACCTACGTATTGGACATTGGAAGTGGTGTGGGAGGCCCTGCTAACTACATAGCCGAGAAAATCGGATGCCGCATAATGGGAATTGATATTTCAGATGTTGGTATAGAAAGAGCCAGGAAATTTGCAAACGACTCTAGCCTTAGCGACCGTGTAACCTTTCATCTTGGTGATGCTATGGAAATGCCATTCCCAGACAGCATATTTGATGTGGCAATTAGCATTGATGTAATGAATGTGTTCAAGGATAAAGAAGGACTTTTCCGACAGGTCATTCGTGTTCTAAAGCCAGGAGGCATATTTCCCTTTCTAAGCGGTACCATGGATATGCCTGAGGACCCGGAGGTTGTTGAGAATATGGCCCGTGGATACCTTATCCCACAGTATTATGACACAGTAGATAATTACAAGTCTAAACTCAAACAAGCCGGATTTCGGGTTCTTGAGGTAACGGAGTATGTTGAGGATTTTAGAATTCAAAACAAATTATGGAGTGATGCCTATAAAAATCACTACGACGCTAATGTGAAAGAGCAGGGAAAAGAGAACACCGATTACCATATTATATATTTTGATACTTATCTTCGTCTAATTGATGAAGGTCGTGCGGGACACCACCTCTTTATTTCTCGAAAGCCAGGGAGTTGATAAGAGTTTCAGTTTCGTTGTTCAACCGCTTAGGATTTCTTAATAAGAACCTTATTAGGGATTACTTTTAGGTACTTATGTCCTGAATAGATTTCTAATCATTTTTGGACTAACCCTATCCAATCTATCTACAACCACATCGGCAATTTGAAATTCTTTTCGCTCTAGCCTCTTATCTGGAACTGCGATGCAGATCATACCTGCCCTTTTCGCGGACTTTACCCCGTTAATAGAATCCTCGATTACAACACATTCCCTTGGCTCGACCCCCAAATTGTTTGCTGTATGGAGATAAATATCGGGATGTGGCTTTCCAAACGGCATAGTGTCTCCGGAGACAACCACAGAGAAAAATTCCCTGAGTGAAAACCTATCCAGAACGAAATTTATAACCCTAAATGGAGAGCTTGAGGCTAGGGCTAGAAGGAAGCCGCTCTTCCTGAGTTCTTTAAGAAGGGGTAGAAGCCCCGGTACAAGCTCTAATTCTTTCTCATAAAGCCCAAGCAGTATCTCGATTCTTCCGGTAATAATTTCTTCAACCGTTTCAAGCAGGTTGAAGGTTTCTCTCAATAGGTTTCCAGAGTCGTTCTGATTTAATCCCACTATCTTATCCCTGTATGTCGGATTATATTCTATGCCTTTTCTGCTGAGCAGTATTCTTTCTGTTTTTTCCCAAAGGGGTTCGCTATCTATCATGACCCCGTCCATATCAAATATAACGGCTCTAATCATGGTTAAAACCCACCTCTCGATTCTCAGAGCATATTATGCCATCTATTAGGTTGTAAGTTAACCATTCTCTTAGAGACATTCAACGCTAGTTGAATTTATAACCTTGACAACACAGTAAGTAAAAACTATTCTTCTAATGTCTGGATTAATGCGTTCACTTACATTAAGATAGAAATAAATCAAGAAAGGTTTTATTGGAGGGGGATAGTAGATATGAAGAAGAGAGAAATATTTACTAACCTTAGAAAGCGAATTCTACTAGGTGTGCTTGCGGTTCTTGTTATTGTCGGCGGATTAGCGGCTTACATGATTATATCTAAAGAGGAAGATAGGGCGGCTCTGGGCACTTCTCCCGCAGAGGCGTCTACAATAAAGCTTCCAAAGTATTTTGATACTGCGCCTCCTGAAGTAAGAGAGGCTTATGAGTTTGCTCTTTCAAGACCCGACGTGCTTCAGCACATGGCGTGTTATTGTGGATGCAAGAGTGTTGGACACAAAAGCAATAAGAGCTGTTTTATAAACAGAGTAAATGAAGATGGATCAATCGTTCTCGATGAACATGGCGTTATGTGCCATATATGTCTAGATGTTGCACTCACGACTAAGCATCTAATGGCACAAGGAAAATCGCTCAGAGAAATCAGAAAAATTTTAGATGAAAGGTACGCCGGAAAACCATCAACCGATACCCCATATCCACCTGAATGAAACTGGTGTCTGCATGTTATGCTGAGCGACCTTATAAAGTGTTTGACCTGAATCGGATTACATTCTTGGATCATTTCATTTATGTAAATCAAAAAGGAACTAAATACATCTGAGGAAACAATGAAAGGTCTTAGTTTAGCTGGTAAATTGGTTGTGTTTGTGGCAATTGTGATTCTTCTTAGCCTTCTTGGATATGCGGTTTTTGGAAATAAGGTATTTCCAAAGCCTTCTCCTCTTATTGGACGCGAAGCGTCGGACTTTACGCTCGAACTTTTCAGTGGAGATAAACTAAAGCTCTCGGATTTAAGAGGAAAAGTCGTGCTCTTAAACTTCTGGGCATCATGGTGCATGCCTTGCCGGGAAGAGGCGCCCACCCTTGAGGCATCCTGGAAGAGATACAAAGATAAGCCGGTGGTTTTCATTGGAATAGATGTGTGGGACGACAAAGATAGTGCCCTCGCCTATATAAATCAATTTGGCGGAGGATACGTAAACGGAATAGACCCTAAAGGCGAGATAGCGGTTGACTACGGGGTTGGCGGAGTGCCTGAAACATATTTTATTGACGCATCGGGGAAAATAGTACATAAGTATACGGGACCCCTCACGGAGGAAATGGTTGATCAACTTTTGGGAAAAGCGCTTTTATCCTCACCACTAAACGGGTTAACTAAAGAAGGTGGTTAGTTTAGAGATGGTTATCAAGGTTCATATTGAAAGGGGTTTTTACATAATCGCTTTAGTGGCATTTATTTTGGGGCTACTTATCCCGAAATCCATAGCAGATGACTTTGATAAAGAGGCTCGTGAGATTTCTTACCTCCTTATGTGTCCTGTGTGCGAGGGGCAGACCGTAGCAGAGTCCAATTCTCAGCTTGCCAACCAAATGCGTGCGATAATAAGAGAGAAACTTCAAGAAGGAAAATCTAAAGACGAGATAATAGCCTACTTTGTAAGCCGATACGGAGAAACAATCCTTGGCGCCCCGCCTGCAAAAGGGGTAAACTGGCTCCTTTGGACGCTGCCCGCTCTCGCATTATTAGTCGGCGGAGGTGTAATAGGGCTTTTCCTCTATAAATCGAAAGAAGAGGGAGAAAAATCCCAAGAGGAATCGCAAAATCCGCCAGCCCAATCCGAACCGGAATATATAGAAAAGCTCGACAAAGAGCTAAAAGAGTTTGAGTCTTAGTCTATAGAAAAATCTTTAGGGTTTTGAACTCAGATTATTTAACACAAAATATTCCAGGGAAGTTATCTATTTAGAGAGCTCTTTCCCCAAATGGTATGAGTCATACTTATGGGTGGGAGTTTATTCTTGGGATTTTAGTTCTTATTTCCGTAATATTTGGTCAGGTACTCAACGATTTTCGGAATATCAGCCTTATTGACAGGAGCACCATAAAAGTTGACCATTTTATTTACTTCTGCATCCCAGCCCTTTCTATCGAGGAAAGGTGAGTTCATGATTGGGTAATCGAGGCTATGGCAGATTGCACAGTTGTTTTCTACTAGATTTTTCCCAGGGCCATCCTTTAGTTTTATTTTTTCCTCCTGAGCAAAAACCCGAACAAAAAGTAAGGAGAACAAAATGATGACCAAAAATGAAACTCTCTTCATGAAAATTTCCTCTTAAGCTACGTTCACAGTAATACCTTGTACTACATTATGATGATATCCTCCAGGGTTCCATATGAGTTCAAAGGTTTGAGTCTGACCTACACGGTTTGTCGCTTTAACCATCACAGTATATCTGTCTCTCTTGGTCGGTTTAAATATAAACATCCACTGCCTCCAAGAGAAACCTCCATAGTCCTTGCCGAGTTCTGCCTCTTGCCATGCCTTACCACCGTCTATTGAGACTTCCACTATCTTTATACCGTGTCCACCGTCCCATGCGACGCCCCGGATTTCAACAGGCTGACCCAGTCTGAACATCTGACCATCATCAATATTGGTTATAAGGGAATTTACAACCATTTCAGTGATAGGGGTATTTACTTCCGTTTCCTGAGAGATAAATCTATCCACTATAGGGAACTTACGATTTGGTATTCTATATGCCTTTTTTATCCAATAGCCGTCAAACGGGTTTGATAAGATATTGATATCGGTAATATGCTTAACCCAGTATGTAGCGGTCCAACCGGGGACTATAATCCTCGCCGGAAATCCATTCCAGTGTGGTATAGGCTCTCCATTCATCTCATAAGCCACTATTGTATTTTCATCGAGAGCCTTCCATACGGGAATGCTCTTTACAAAATCAGGTGTCTTTTCAAGGACAGGGGTATCCGCTCCATTTAAAGTTACTTCCAGAGCGTTTGCCTTTACCTTTGCTTTATTGAGGATATTATTCAGTCTTACACCCTTATACTTTGCATTTCCCATGGCCCCATATCCCCACTGAACCCCCGGCACATGAGGTTTAAAGAGCCCTCTTCTATTTCCGGAGCACTGGTTTACGGCAACTATTTCAACCTGCTCAAAGTTATTTTTAAGATCATCCATGGTAAGTTCAAGAGGTTTCTCTGCTGCATCACCACCTATTTTTAACCTCCACTTTCTTATATCTACTTGTGGTATACCAGATAGGTGATACCTTACAAAGAAAACATCGTTAGGGGTAAACATCTCGTTAAAGTATTTAAC
>JBLNAE010000079.1:0-20263 GCA_050259195.1 Ignavibacteriales bacterium | reverse complement strand
GATCTCTGGTTGTGTCTGTTCATCAGCTTCAAGAACCTCAACTATTCTTTGGCGTAAATCTTGGGAGTATGGTCTCATACCCGAATTGTAATTAAACTATACCGTACATACAATAGAAATCCGCTCTAATTCTCGCAGGCGGCAGGTCGCCGAGATCCAGACAGGATAAGAGATTCTTTATAATCCGAAAAATGCCCTCATACTTTTCAGGAACCTTTCAGTATAGTTTCTACGCATAACCGCAACCTCTTCGGCCTTTTTCTGCTCCTTGAAGAACCCCTCATTTATAAGTTGTCTCTCCGCTAAACGTCTGCTCAACTCTTCCATAATGCCTGGATTGGTTTCAAGCACTGGTAATATGTTCGCCTTTTCAATCTCAATTACCTCAAGGTCGGTCTCGGCTACTACGCTTGCGCTTCGCACGTCGCCAGTAAGAAGAGACCTTTCGCCAAAGAAATCCCCCGCCTTTAGATGTCCAACCGTAATCTCCGCGCCGTTGTCTGATGTCTTTATGTAAACGCCTGCGCTACCCTGGAGTATGAGAAAAAGAGAGTTTCCTGTATCTCCCTGCTTGACTACGCGCTCCCCCTTTCCAAAGTGCAGGGAGTGGCCGGAAAGAGCCAGGGTTTTAATGCCCATCTCATCGAGAGGCTCAAATATGCTCGCACGCCGGAGGAACCCTTCCACTCTCTGCCGGTTCATTTCATCACGCGCCTTCTCTTTAACTGCTCCCTCATGCATAAACACATCTCGTATTGGGAAAGGAATCCTGATACCGCCCCGCCTCAAGTTATACCATATACGCGCCATTACATCAGCTTTAATATCCTTGTATTTAGAGTGGTCTTCAATCCAAAACTTTAATTCATAGGTAATAGAAAAATCTCCAAATTCAGTCAGCCAGCATATTGGTTTAGGTGGAAATACAACGCCCTGAGTCTCCAGGGCACAGGCAATTAGTATATCCTTTACACGCGTGGGAGGCGCATCATACTCAACCCCTACATGGAGTAGTAGTGCATGGAGTTTTACAGGTTTATAGAAATTAATGATCTGGTCCTTTGAAATAAGGCTGTTTGGAATAGTAAGATAAGTGTACTCAAGCGTCCGCAGTGTTGTAGCACGCCAGTTTATATCCACTACCTCCCCCTCCTTATCTCCAAACATAACCCAGTCCCCTACCTGAAACGGCGGCTCAATATTCAGCGCGATCCCGGCAATAATGCCGCTCAGGAAATCCTGAAGGGCAAAGGCAAGTATTGCGGCCATTACGCTGGATGTAACGAGAAGTCCTGAGAGGGGCTGATCAAATATAAAACGAACTATAATCAAAACAGAGGCAATCAGGATTAGAACCGTTACTACATTTCTAAGGAGCGCGGGCACAAGCGTCTTGCGGCGCTCAAAAAGGTAGTAGTCCCAGAAAAAAGCCGAGAAGATTCTTGCCAAGTACCATCCAGCAATAAAAATCAGGACGGCGTCTTCCCACTTAAGGAATGGATCTAAGTTCCAGCCTTTAAGCAAACCGTGCCTGTGGGCAAGAATAAGCCACAAACTAAAAGCGGCAATAATAGAAAAGATGTTGTAGAATGGACCGAATCTTACCTTCGTGCGGCTCCTGAGAAGCCAGCCGAGTCCCAAAAGGGCAATCAGTATGAATAGGCTAATAATGATGCTATTTAGGTTGGACCAATGTTCCAGCCATGTAATCATGGGGCGGGCTTTTATTTACCTTACGGCTTCTTGAAATCTTCTGGTTCTTATCTGAAAGGCGGATGCATCAACTTTCACCGACGGCGTTTCGCGCTTAACCCTTTCAATCCTATCTGCCGTCGCGGGGTGTGTTTTCATTATGCCTCCGCCCGAGGACTGCCCTTGACTCACAAGGCGCTCAAGAAAATCCTCCAGCGCCGAGGGATCGTATCCGGCCCTTGAAAGATAAGAGAGGGCCGACTCGTCCGCATGATACTCCTGCGACCTGCCGTAACCGTTGACGACAATCGTTTTGAATACGTCGTCAACGGAGCCTTCAAAGGCACCAACGAGTTGCGAAAGCTGCGTGGGGGTATATCTCTGAGCGGCCTGAGCACCTATCAGGGTCGCAACCTGTGTCAGGCGTGCCTTTTGAATGGCAGAAACACCGTCGCGGTGGTTTATATGCGCCACCTCATGCGCAAGAACCGCCGCGAGTTCGTCTTCGTTGCGCACGGCGTTGATCGTTCCCTTTGTTATGAATATAATCCCTCCGGGGCACGAAAATGCGTTTATCTCGCCTGAATTGAGTAGGGCAAAATGATAGCCGCCATACGTGACCGGCCTATCCGAGTGAAGTGCCACAGTCTCACCCACAGAGTTGACGTACTCGGTGAGCCTTCTATTCTCCAGCAATGGGTATGTAGAGAGAATCCGTGCCGCCACCGCGCGGCCCACATAGTATTCCTCTTCATCAGATAGCGGTTTTGCAGCGCTGAATGTCTCCTGAGCCACCTGTCCAATACTGCCTATATCAACCTGGGAGCAGCCTATTGCAAAAAAAACCAGGATTAAACTCGGGTATAAAATCCTATTCATGGCGGATTAAGTTTTCCACTCCTTATAAATTCTCCAAGTCTGCTTTCAGAAACCCTATAACCCTCAACGGCATTAACCTCTCCAAATTTAAGCTGGGGATTTTGACTTCTATACGCCGCTTCAACCTGAGGATTAAACCCCTTTCCAGCAAGAGCAACCTCCTGTCCCGACGTGGATTGTTTCTGCGATCCGGTGAGGTGTAGTTTAGAGAGAGAAATGGATTCCTTGGAGACTGCGCTTTTATGAATGCACCCCTGCACGCCTCTGAAATTAACCTGAAACCAGTCGCCTTCTTGTGAAACAACCTCAAGCGCGTCACCATAATGAACCGTCGCCTTAACAGGCGCAAAAAACCTGCAAGACTCCCGTATGGCATTCTCCTTTGTGATAACCGTCACCGTCTCCGCGCCGAGAGAAACCGAAGGAACAGCCATAAAGAGTAAAATCATGAATAATCTAACCTTCATTTAGTTATCCCCCGCAGGTCTCAGACAGATTGAGTTTACTTCTCGGTCATCTTAATAACATTCCAATCATCTGTCAAGTGGGGGTTCGACATTAGGATTTCACACCGCTTCTTGTAGAGTTCCGAGGGCCAATCGTGTGGATAATTTTCGAGTATCTTGTTAAATATCTCAATAGCCTCATGCCACCTCTGCTCCATATAATGGCTCATCGCCTGGTTAAAGAGCACAACCATCTGTTTTTTATCAGGCTGTATATTCTCCTTCTCAGATATAAGCTCAAATATCTTCACGGGCTTGGTTTTTCCTTTTACCTCTATAAGACCAAGCTCCCTTGCAAAAAAGATGTCGCCCGTTTCTTTAAGGGTATCCTCGCTTACTATAATCCTTGTCTTAAAGAATTTATTTACGGATTCAAGCCTCGACGCAAGGTTTACCGCATCCCCTATAACCGTGTAATGGAAGAGCCTGTCGCTCCCAATATTGCCCGCTATGGCGTCGCCCGAGTGTATGCCGATTCTTATGTTTATTTCAGGAAAACCCTCGGCTCTAAACTCCTTATTGATTTCATCGAGGGCGTTCAGGCACCTGATGGCGGAGTGACACGCGTTTATCTCATCTCTATCCGTATCAATTGGAGCACCCCAGAATGCCATTATGCAATCCCCTATGTATTTGTCTATAACCCCATTGCCCTTTATGATGACCTCCGTAAGGGAATTTAGAATCCTGTGGAGCATAGTCGCTACTCTATCGGCAGAGATTTTCTCCGATATGGACGTAAAACCCGCAATGTCCGCGAAAAATATTGCCACACGCATCACCTGTCCACCTGGTTTTATAAGATTGGGATTCCTAAGAAGGTAATCCGCCACCTTTGTGTCCATGTATTGTGAAAACGTCCTGCTGAGAAAAAGCCGCTCTCTTCCCTCTACGGCATAACTGTATGCAACTGCGATTATAAAACTCATAACAAGCGACATAACAGGAGAGATTATGTTTATATAAATGGCTTCCTTAAATAATACGGCAAGCACCACAATTACTATGAGTAAGGATACAGAGAAAATGGACAGGTTTATAAGCAATGAGTAGCTTCTTAAAACAAAATAACTGATAGAGAAGCAGATAAACAACATAATGGCAATCACAAAAATGCGGCTTACGGGTCTGATAAAATCCATAGTGGCAATATTGTCAAGTGCCGTTGCAAGTATGAAAATGCCCGTAGATATAGAGGAAACGGATGTCGGTTTAAGGTCATATAAGCCTGCGGCGGTAAGCCCAATGAAAACGACCTTTCCCTTGAAGAAATCCTTTTGAATCGCTGGGTTCTTAGATGCGCTAACATTTTGGTACGAACTCAGTATATCAACAGCCGAAAACACCTTAAATGGATTTTTTTCTTTGGAGTATCTGATTAAAAGCCTTCCGTCGGTGAGTGGTATTCGCGTATCCTGAGCATATATGGAGCCTTGCGCGATTTTAATCAAGCCTTTTTCAATAAGGTAGCTTAGTATAAAATTGGGGATAGTATATTGTTTCAATCCAAATACCAGTGGTATCCTCCTGTAGACGCCATCTTCATCGGGAGAGATTGTAACGTTCCCCGATCCTTTAACGGAGTTTTTTAAAACGTCAACTGGAGCGACGGGGGAATTGAATATCAAGGCCGGGTATATCTTGTCTCCAATTGCTATATGTTTTATAAATTCCTCATCCTCGGAGGTAAGTGCCTTTTCCTGTTGGGTGAGGAAGATAGGCAGGTAGACGTTCGATGTTTTTTTGACCGCCTCTGCAAAGATCGTATCGTCTTCTTGACCATAAGAAGACGGCTCGGTAAACAGTATATCCATAAATACAGCATCTGCTCTCGATAGATATTCTACTATCGGAGCGTATATCTGCCTTGGCCAAGGCCATGTAATGCCCTCTTTGCTCAGCGCGTCAATACTTGGCTGATCAATCTGTATTATAACAATACTATCTGAAGACGTTGCAGGGTTAAGGTATCTCGAAAACAGATCGTAGGCTTTAAGTTCAAACGTACCTAAAGCGTTAGATAAGAATATTAGAAGCGACACGATAAAAGACGAGAAGGCAAGGGGTATAACTTTTCGGATTTGATGACTGGTTGTGGACACTTGTAAAGATATAACAAATATTTTGCCAAAGAGAACGCAGAAGAATTTATATTTCTTCTCCGTGTCTCTTTGGCTATTTTTTTCTCATACTCAAACCCCGACCCTTATTTTATGGTTTCATGACCTTCAAATCAGAAAACTCCCAGGTGATCTGGGACTTCTCCGCAGAGCTGCCCTTTACGCCAACAAAGCCGCCCCCATCGGGAGGCTGCCCATTGAATGTTGTAACCTGCGTGCCGTTAATATAAGCCATCGCCTGATTTCCCTTTGTTACAATACGCAGCTCATTTACCTGCCCAACACCCTTTTTTATAGAGGCATTCTCAGACCAATCCACAGGGGTTAGAGCACGGCTGTCTACGTAGCGTTTGATCGCAAAAAGACCCTCTCCGCTTACCAGTAAGGCGTAGTAATTATTGGTATCCTTAGCCCAAAAAACAAGCCCCCCGGCCCAGGTTGTATCATCGCTCTTTGCCATGCTCTCCTTGATAGTGGCATCTATGTCATTGAAGCGGTTTGTCTGATTTATCGCGACAAAGCCAGAATTCACGTCGGGCTGAATTATAAGCTTGCCATTCCCGACACTTATATTAGGACCGGGCGATCCCCAGCCCGGATTCAAGGTTGTGAAATTGTCTTCATAAAGGACTTGCCCCCCTTGGGATGGCCGGGGTTGGCTGCTCGGTGGATTAGTCGGCCCTCCGGTAACCTGCTCAGGTTTAGTGACCTTCAAATCAGAAAACTCCCAGGTGATCTGGGACTTCTCCGCAGAGCTGCTCTTTACGCCTATAAGACTGCCGCCATCAGGAGGTTGTCCGTTGAATGTTACAACTTGTGTATCGTTAATGTAAGCCGTCGCCTGGTTTCCCCTTGTTACTACGCGCAGTTCGTTTACCTGTCCGATGCCCTTCTTTACAGCGGCGTTCTCACGCCAGTCCACAGGGGTTAGAGCGCGGTCGTTTACATATCGCCTGACTGAGAACTGACCGTCGCCGCTCACCAGCAATGCATAGTAATTGCTGTTGTCCTTGGCCCAGAAAACAAGTCCCCCTCCCCAGGACGCATCGTCGCTCTTTGCCATACTCACCTTGATACAGGCGTCCACATCATTGTAGAGGTTCGCCTGGTTTATGGCGACAAAGCCCGCGTTTACATCGGGTTGCAGTACGAGCTTGCCATCCTTGACACTGAGGTTTTGGCCTGGATTTCCCCAGGCCGGGTCCAGAGTCGAAAAATTGTCCTGAAAAAGGACCTGGCTCCCCTTGCACGCCAAGACACTTTTGGTTGCGGACAAAGCTATAATACCTATCAGTGCAAAAAAAACGATTCTCTTTTTCATAATTACCCCTTCCTGCAGAACTTGGTTTCAGAAATGATATAGCAATTCACAGTTTTCTGTCAAGCAATTATTTGAATTTCGACAAAGATACCATTGAAAGAGGCTAGATAGGGCGAGGCACTAAAACAATCTTTCTCCTCAGGGGATCAACCCGCTCAACCGTGAGATCAATTTTATCTCCCTCTTTTAGAACCATATCGGATGTCAGAGAAACGGGTATCTCAATCAGGTATTCCGGAAGATAAACCGACACTCCCGTCTCCCTTAAAGAACTCACTATCCCTGTAATTTCTTTTCTCTCAAAACCCTTCAAATATTTTAGAAGCCAGTACCTCTCTCTTGCCCTTTCAATCATCTTCTTTTCACGAATTCCAACCTCGACCTGCGGATATAGCCTCTCAAGCTCCCCATCCATGTAAGTAGCTCCCTGTCCTTCCAGCTCTCCAATGATCTGTTTTTGTAGAACCATGTCGAGGTACCTTCTTATTGGCGAGGTTATCTGGACATAAACGTCGAGGCCAAGTGGAAGGTGCGGTTCAGGAGAGAGTCCGATCCTTGCAGGTTTGAGAAACCTTATGGCTTTTAGTGGAAACAAGGGATCGTTTTCATCTAAAGCCCTCGCCTCTTCTGAGACGGATTCCGACTGGGAACGGAAAATCGCGGGAACTCCTCTCTCCTTAAAGAACCTTCCAGAGAGCCAGTTCATAAGAATCATAAATTCAGCAACAATTGTGTGCGCAGTGGTGTTCATATAAATTTTTCTTACCCTGATCTGGCCGTCTTCGCCAAGTCTGATCTTCAGATCAGGAAGCTGGGCAATAAAAGCCCCGGCTTCTATCCTCTTTCTTCTACGCTCCAGTGCTATCTCAATCAGCTTTAGCCCAAGCGGAGTTTTACGAAAAAAATCCTCCGCCTCGCTATAGGTAAGATTCTTTTTTACGAGAACCCTCGATTTAGAGAACCTGTAGCTCTTTATATTTAACCTTTCATCAAATAAGACCAGAAGAGAGAGCGCAAGCTTGGGCGCTCCACTAAAGAGGCTCAGTTTCTCCTTCATCAGTTCAGGTGGAAACATATGGACGTCCCCTTCAGGAAGGTATATCGTCTCTCCACGCCTTGCCGCCTCTTCATCAAGAAGACTCCACTTGGGAATAAAGCTCGCAACGTTTGCAATATGAACCCCTCCCACGATGCCTTCCGGAGATTCATGGATTGAAATGGCATCGTCTATATCTTCAGTAGTTTCGTCATCTATCGAATAGGCATCGAGGGTTGTAAGGTCTTCTACTCCATCCTCAGGATCTGGCTCCTCTATAATTTTCCGTGCTTCTTCGAGAACCTTCTTAGAGAACCCCTCTTTCAGACCTAGCCTTCTAAAGAGGGGGTCTTCATCCTCTCTCCAGCTTCCGGACTTGATAAGAAACTCAACCGCCCCTTCTACATCTCTTATACCAACCTCGGACATAAATGATTTCGCTTCAGGCGCTCTTTCAAATTTATCTAGATGGATCACATAGCCTTTAATAAGTTCTATATAATTCCTAAAATTAAACTCTTGCTCTGTCTCTTGATTATCAGTAATGTTTCTTGCCCACTTTATTGCGGCTTTGCGCTCAAGCGCTTTTTTCTTTTCCACCTCTTTGCGGAGATTTATTTCCTCAACCTCTTTTGGCGCTCTTGGGCTATATCCCCTCTCTCCTCTCTTAAAATACAGATCGTCTTTTTCAACAGCCCAAAAAAGCAAAAGAACATCCTCATCCCCTGAGTTACTTTCTCCAAAATAAAGCTCAATGAGTTCCTCTAAGGTTAGTTCTCTATCAGTATCAAAAACGCACTCCCAGAGGGTTTTTAGGTCCACCGTGCTCCGTTTTTCCTCAAGCCCCCTCCTGAGTTCTCTAAGTTTCAGCTTTTTTTCAGACTGGGTCAATTCATTGGTAAATTTAATCCTCGTAGAGAGAACTATTTTCCCAAAATCCACTTCAGCATCCTTTCCCTCTTCAGAAAACACCAAAATCCTTTCGCCTATTGACTCTCTCACAATTCCAAAAGCAGGCTCGCTTCTTTTTCTAAAAACAACGACTTCATTAACCTTAGGAATCTTTTTAATCATGGATTCAAATATTCTAAAGTAGAGAGATGGATTTATAAAGAGGATTTATAATATATTTGAAAAACAGGCAGTTGTAATGTGAGTTCGATAAAAGAATTAATGAACCAACCGAGGCTCGTTTATATACTCCGGTGCGGTGTGATGTTAGTTTCGGAAGAGCGACAGAATATGAGGCCCAAAGATTAAAATGCCTATTACAGCAGACCCCATAGCGGCGATCAGGGCAGCGCCTGCAGCGACATCCTTGGCCTTACCCGCTATGGGATGAAAAGTCGGTGATGCAACATCGGCCAGGAATTCAAATGCAGTATTAAGAGCCTCGGCCGTCCACACAACCACAATCGCGAGCACAATCCAGCACCACTCTGACTTTGAGAGACCAAAGAAGACCCCAGCAGCGCACACAACAACCGTGGCTGATGCATGGATCCAAGCGTTATGCTGCGACTGGATCATCACCGCAACACCCTTGATCGCGCACCTAAAGCTTCTCAGGCGATCCTTTAGGGTCAATGACGTTTCCAACGGTGCTTGTTGACCGATCTGAGGCAGTCTAGCCATGTTATATAGTTATCCAAAATGAGGCTTTATACAGAAATCCTCATCCATTGCCATTAAAAAGTATACGTCTTTTATTTTTTTCCTCAATTCTTCAACAGGATTCCTGTTTATTCATGCCAACATGAGACGCCGCCCTTTGGGTTCTGGTACTGTGTCGCCAAACTCATTAGCTGTATCAATCCACAACTGAATTGCTTCCTTTACATTTGTTAATGCCACTTCCTGCGTGTTGCCATGAGCCATACAGCCCGGCAGTTCTGGCACTTCGGCAACAAAAACCTGATCTTCATCGCTCCAATAAAGAATAATTTCGTACTTTTGCACTATTCCTCGCCTCCTAATTTATACTTCAGAATAACGGCTCTCACCTGGCGAACTTGGTAGACTTTGGCTTTGCTGCCGTCGCGTTGCAGGTTGATCTTTTCCTCAATGCCTCGCTTCCTGAAAATGTGATGGCTACCGCGTATGCGCTCCTCAAATCTCATGCGCCGTAGCAACTGGCACAGATCGTCGAATGGAATATTTGCATCAGAGGTACCTCTTAGTATTCGAAGCAGAAGCTTATCGTATTTGCCCATACGAACTTTCTACAGATTATGGTTCATTTGATTCTACCGCATTTTCGAAGTGCGGGCAACGGAGGTTCCTATAACTGTGGGCTTGGGGGACTTCGAGTACTTGCTTTTAGGGTAATCCAAACTCCTGGGCATGTATTATCACTTTCTCACTAGATTCGAATAATTTATGGTTTCGATACAAATCTTCGACTTCTTCATATTTTAACCACCGTGATCCCAACATGCCTGAGTTGAATATCTCTTCAAAAACCTTATGAGTGACAGACTCGCTTCGTATCTTCTTTCCTCCTATTTTCTTGTTGCCTAACCCTGTGTCTTCTACCGCTCGTAGAGCAACGCAGATAGGCACATGCCAACCACTTGATATTAAACGGCTATCTGGCTGTTGTAATTTGTCGGTAGGCCTCAAGAAACCTGCACAAAAAGGCAAACGATAAGCTCTAGCTCGCGCACTATTCTTGTCAGGCTTGCATAAGCCTGTATCACATAGCGAAGTTTTAAGTTTTTTCATTTGGTTCTCTAAGTTGGTCGCCTGTGATAAATACAAAACCTTACCATTCCAGATTTTATACTGAATGAGAGCAACTCGTGCCAACTTCCTCTTTTCCCAGTAATGTTCATATATCAAATCTGCTCCGATGGAATCTCAGGTGGGTCTGGATGTATTAGTCGGATTCTCATCCCTCTATCTAACGATAACCTATAATCACGATATTTATTGCCACGAACTGGTGGTATTGGCAAATCTCTTTTTGCTTCATATACATCTCGTATAATCAACTGATTTTCCGTGTACTTTTTGGGCAAGAAAAATGATCTGATGCCAATCAGACTATCAAGTCGCTTTTGTATCAAATCACGATCCCCTCTGGTGGCAATGAGACGACGATGTTCTTCAATATCGGTATCGAGGGTCTCAAGAGGTTCGATCTGTTTTCCTTCTATCTGTGATAATGCCTCGGCTTTCTGCCGATATTCCTCAACGAGTGGTGGCTCGTTGCCTCTGCCCAGCAGACTTTCCTTCGTATCGAAGAGTTGAGGCGCGAGCACTTTCCCGACAGCAAGGGCCTGATCATATGTGGGACTGACTCTACCTTTAAAGCCGATACCAAGCATCTCTCTGATAGCTGTGAGAGTAGTCCATTCTGCTCCTAGACGCCAGTCATAAGAGCGTTCCTCCTCAGCGTACCAAACATCTTCTTGCTCGAAGTCGTCCATGTTCGTACCTAATTTTCAACGATCAGCAAAAACAGTTCTCGCTATTATACTCCAAGATTAAAACATCTCCCAAGAAACTCCTCGACAGAGTTTATAAGGGATTTGACTTAAACCGAAAGCGAAGATTTATATTCCATCGCTACCTTTATAAAATCTCTAAAGAGCGGATGGGGGTTGAGAGGAGTGGATTTAAACTCTGGATGGAACTGGCACCCTACAAACCAGGGATGGTTCTCTATTTCAATAATCTCTACAAGCTCTCCGTCGGGCGAAAGACCGCTCAGCACCAGACCGTTTTTCTCAAATACCTCACGGTATCCGTTATTAATCTCGTATCTATGCCTGTGACGTTCAGATATTTCATCGGTTCTGTATGCGCTGTGTGCTAAAGTTCCTCTCTTAATCACACATGGGTAAGCGCCGAGGCGCATTGTTGCGCCTTTGTCTCTAACCGCCCTCTGGCTCTCCATGAGGTCCACGACAGGATGAGCGGTATTAGGAGAAAACTCGCTTGTATGCGCGCCCGCGAGTCCGCAGACGTTTCTTGCAAATTCAACCGTAGCCATCTGCATTCCGAGACATATTCCAAAGAAAGGCACTTTGCGCTCTCTTGCAAAGTTTACCGCTTGAATCTTCCCCTCAAATCCTCGCTTTCCGAATCCACCGGGAACGAGAATCCCGTGAACATCCTCTAAAAATGCCTGCACGCCCTTGTGTTCAATCTCTTCAGAGTCTACGTATTTTATGTTCACCTTAGAATCATTCGCTATTCCGCCATGAGCCAACGCCTCATGCAGGCTCTTATACGAGTCTTTAAGGCTCACGTATTTTCCCACAACGCCTATCGTTACATCCGATTTAGGATTTTTAAATTTATCTACAATCGCCTCCCACTGCGTTATATCCGGCCTTCTCGTCCACATGTTAAGTGATTCGACCACAATTTCATCAAGCCCCTCCTGGTGAAATATAATGGGGACTTCATAAATGGTCTCAACATCCTTTGCCGTTATCACAGCTTCAACCCTAACATTACAGAAAAGCGCGACCTTTGCCTTGATTTCCTTTGGGAGAAACCTGTCCGTGCGACAGAGAATGATGTCAGGCTGAATTCCTATTTGAAGTAAATCCTTAACGGAGTGCTGGGTGGGCTTCGTTTTTAGCTCGCCCGCGGGGGCGACGTACGGAACATAAGTAAGATGAACAAACAGCGTGTTTTCTTTTCCCAGGTCAACCCTCAACTGCCTTACCGCTTCAAGGAACGGGAGACTTTCAATATCTCCTACGGTTCCGCCAATCTCCACTATAACCACATCATTACCGTTGGCTACATCTAAAATGCAGGATTTTATTTCGTCTGTAATGTGGGGAATTACCTGAACAGTCTGTCCAAGATACTCTCCGCGTCTCTCTTTGGATATTACGGAGTAATAAATCTTTCCCGTCGTACAGTTATTTTTCTTCGTAAGATTAGAATGGACAAAACGCTGGTAGTGTCCGAGGTCTAAATCGGTTTCTGCACCATCATCAGTCACATAGACCTCTCCGTGCTGAAACGGGTCCATGGTTCCCGGATCAACATTTATATAAGGGTCGAGCTTCTGAAGTGTCACCCTTAATCCCCGACTTTCAAGAAGCGCGCCGATTGACGCAGAAGCAAGCCCCTTTCCAAGAGACGACATCACGCCGCCCGTAATAAATATGAATTTGGTCTTCTTCACCAAAGGTTTCCCCCTACTAGGAATAAACTAGATCCGAAGCTAACAAACGGAAGATGAAATTACCGGACTATTATAAATAATATCCCAAAAGCTCTCAATATCATGTGTTAGATATGAGGTTGCAGGCGACATGGGTATTAGTTAACCCTAAAATCTGTCATCTCATTTATTATCCCTAAAGTGGTTGCGCCCCCAAATACGCCATGACAGACGTATGCTTTGATTCGCTCTATACGCCTCCTCGATGCGCCTGCGGTGCGCCGACAGAATATCGCTCCGGGATATCATAGCAACAACCCTGCGTGGATTAGGACGCGCAACAACGGGGAGACGTCCAACCCCCTCCTCGACCATTAGGTCCGCCGCCTCGCGAAGTGTGTTATCTTCATATACAACTGCAGGGGGTCGCTTTATAAGCTCGCCCACGAGTTTCGTGTTTGATCCGTCCGAATCAAATAAATCGCGTTTAGTCACAACCCCTATCAGATTGCCCTGGTCATCGAGCACCGGAAAACCCTGATGACTGCTGCCGGGGGCGCCTGAAGAGATCCATGAACGAACCTCGTCAACAGTAGAATCCGCCTTGAGAGAGACAACTTGATAAGTCGCATTATATCGAACCAACGCCTGAGAGAGGGAATCGGCAGAATATTCGATGGGCACGTACACTCCGCGCCGAGCGATCTTTTCTGTCATGATAGTATGTTTCATGAGCAGGCTCGATACGAGATAGGCAGCAGTGCATCCGCCAAGGAGCGGAAGAAGGCCGAGAGGTTGTAATGTGGTCTCAAATGCAAACACCACCGAGGCAAGAAGCGCCCGGGATGCTCCCGCGAACATAGCAGCCATACCGACTAGAGCCGCTATCCTTATATCAAGCCCAATGTTGGGAAAAAGGAGCACGACTGCCTCTCCAAGCGCCGCTCCAAGACCCCCTCCAATTGTAAATAATGGCGCAAGGGTTCCTCCCGACGTGCCGCTTCCGAGCGAGATAGCCCAAGATATAAATTTGAATACAAACAGAATGATGAGCGCGCGACCCGTGAATGTGCCCGAGAGTATACGGACAATGTTATCATAGCCAACCCCCAACGTATGTGGAACCCAATATCCAATAACACCCACCGCAATTGCGCCCAGCGCAGGCCACCACATCCAGTGTATTGGAAGCCGATCAAATGCATCTTCGACGGCGTAGACAGTGCGGGTGACATAAACAGACGCAATACCGACAACGGCTCCTAGAACCACATAAGAGGCAAGCGCAAGCCCGCTCGGCTGAGCTAAATTAGGCATTGCGAAGATCGGCGCTGCGCCAAGAAACACCATACGAACGGCGGCAGCCGCGGCGCTGGCAAGAGCCACAGGGATGAGTGAGCGGGGCCGGAATTCAAAGAGTAGGAGTTCGACCGCGAGCAACACAGCCGAAACGGGGCTTCCAAAAGTTGCGGACATGCCCGCTGCAGCACCGGCGGATAAGAGAGTCTTGCGTTCGTCTGCGGTTGTTTTGAGTATCTGACCTATAAGCGACCCGAACGCGCCGCCCGTGGCTATGATTGGCCCCTCAGCGCCAAATGGGCCACCTGTGCCGATTGCAATAGCCGCTGAGACCGGCTTGAGGAATGTCAGGCGTGGGGGAATCCGACTCTGGTTAATAAGTACCTGCTCCATCGCCTCAGGAATCCCATGTCCGCGAATTCCCTTGGACCCGTATCGCGCCATTAGCCCAACAATGATCCCGCCTATCACAGGCACTATTATTACAAAAATTCCAAGATGGTTATCCGCAGGCGAAACAAAGTCAGTTGTCAGGCGACCATAAAAGGACAGATTGGTAATAAAGCCTATCAGTCGCACGAGGCCCTGCGCAATTAGGCCCGCAACGAGTCCAATTAATAGGGCCACTAAAGTGATTTGTACAACACGCCTATCAACAAATACGGTATGATGGGGAACGTGCGCAGCATTGAGGGTCGCCCCTAGTGAGGGAGCAACCGGCAAACCCTCGGTTGTTGATGATTTACTTAGTTCACTATCAGACATAATTTTTATAGATTAACACATTCAAAAGCTGAAATTCTCTCCCCGCTCCGTGGTGAACTATTCCTTATAGTCCCTCCTGCCGATTTATCAGGCTAATAAGCGCTTTTACCGCACGCGCTCTATGACTTATCCGGTTTTTTTCCTCTGGACCAAGCTCGGCAAAAGTTTTATTCATCTCAGGAATAAGGAAAACAGGATCGTAACCGAATCCACTCTCACCCCTTGGCTCATCTATTATAATTCCCTCACACGCTCCCTCCGCGACGATTTCTTTTCCATCCGGAGACACAAGGGCAATGCTGCAAACAAATCTTCCCTTTCTATTGCTGAGACCGCTGAGTTCACGAAGGAGCTTATCTATATTATCTTTATCCCGCGCGCCTTCACCAGCATATCTCGATGAGAATATCCCCGGACGGCCCCCAAGGGCTTCGACCTCTAATCCAGAGTCATCCGCGAGCACGAGTTTTTGCGTAAACTCTGAGATGAAGCGGGCCTTCTTTAGCGCATTCTCTCTGAACGTATTTCCATCTTCAACTATATCCGGCGCTGAATCGAGGTCCGTAAGGGTCATTATTTTTTGGAACACGCCCCTAAGGAGAGAGATAAACTCTTCTATCTTTCCCCTATTTTTGGTAGCCAGCATAACCTCTCCCATCATGATTTCTCAATTTTCTTGGCAAAACCGTTAGCCCTTTTGAAATTGAAAGTCTTAAATTGAACCGGAAGCGGTGAGTTCTTCTGCCAGAACATAAGTTCCGTAACTTTATAAGCGTTTCGCCTTCGGACACTCAGGATTCCAAGAACCTTATCATTACCATTCCAGTACTGGTAATCATGGGGAGACAAGGTAGGAGGAGCCTGGGGATGAGAGTGAATCGCGCCTATATAACTAAGTCCGCTTGAGGCGATAATTTTATCAATTTCAATATAGTTGGGTATTACGTAATGGTAAGTAGATTCTACAATCGGAGGAATAACGATCTTTAAAACTTTGTATATGTTTTTAAGTTTTTTCCCAAGCATGATGCCATAAACCTCTCGCGGATACCCACGACTTGCCCATCGCTTAAACACACTCAGGTCTCTCTCATTTACAATAAGTCTCATTCTCTAATTTCTCCATACACATGTACGCAGCTTAACTAGAGGTTAGTCAACCTAAATTTGATGGAATTTAGGCAAGTAGTGAGCCTGTCGAACGGTCGAATAGAACGTGCTAATGCCGTCATCTTTAGGTTGATTGACTTCTAGGTACATAGGTTACACTAATCCATTTACCTGACAAGGCAGCCTTTAATTCTTAATAACGGCTGCAAGTCTAATTTTATAAAGCGAAGAGCCAAAATCAAGGCTTGACAACAAGATGAGGCAAATATCTAATAATAACAATAGGTTTTAGCATTTCTGGTGGAGGCGCTGGGAATCGAACCCAGATCCGAAGAAGAGCATCACCCGGCATCTACACGTTTATCCTATCTTTTAAATCTCGCAGTGAAATATCCGATAGGCAGGACCTCCACCGCCAGCCCAAGAGTTTATCTTATCCGCAGGTATCCCAGGCACTACCCGCAGACCAGCCCGTCTTTCTCACGCCTCATAAAAACCCAACGGGCGAGATTCTTAGAGACGCCGCTGCTCTAATTAGGCAGCGAGTGCATTGATTGGTTCGGCACTTATTTGGTGCTCTGTCAGTTTTACGAGTTAACAGAAACTCGACATGCCGCTTAGGCTATCCCATTCCCCGTCGAAGCCACATCGCCCCCACTTGTCAAAGACCCAGTTTAAATTATTAACACCAATTATTATACCTGATAACTAAGCCTAATAACGCTTCTTTAATGCCTTATCTACTTCCCTCTGAGCCTCCCGACGTTTAATGTCCTCACGCCTGTCATAAGTCTTCTTTCCCTTGGCCAGTGCCAGTTCAATCTTGGCGCGCCTGTTCTTAAAATAAATCTTTACAGGAACCAAGGTATAACCCTTGATCTGCGTCTTTCCAATCAGACGGTTTATCTCCTGCCTGTGGAGAAGGAGTTTTCTCTCTCTCCTTGGATTATGGTTAAACCTGTTCGCCCCCTCATAGGGAGCTATATAGCCGTTAATGAGAAACACCTCGCCATCCTGAATCATGGCAAAGCTCTCTTTAATGCTTGCCTGTCCGTCGCGAAGGGATTTGACCTCAGACCCTTCAAGCTCGATTCCGGCTTCATACTTCTCTTCTAAAAAAAAATCTCTGTGGGCTTTTGGATTCTGGCAAACAACCTTCTCCATATACCTTAATATATCAATGAAGTGCTAAAAATCAAATTAACCACAAGCGTAACCACTTAAAACTATTTATGGTCATCAAGAGGTTGAAATTATAATGATGAGCAAGCTCGAATTGACAAATGGGAGTGGCTAAACTGATAGAAGATAGCCAAGAACGCTGTCAGAGAAGTAGGAGCCAAAAGAGTAATAAGTTAAAACACCTTTCTACTATCCAATAAAATCGTCACAGGCCCCGAATTAATGAGATGTATGTCCATAAGGGCGCGGAATCTTCCCGTTTGGACGTTAATTCCCCTTTTCTTTACTTCTTCTACAAAAATACCATAGAGCCTCTCAGCCATATCGGGCGAAGCGGCTTCATCAAACGATGGACGCCTTCCTTTCCGGCAATCACCATAGAGCGTAAATTGAGAGACAACTAAAATCTCCCCTCCAACCTCGGCAATGGAAAGATTCATTTCCCCCGCATTGTCATCAAACATTCTTAACCCTAACGCCTTCTCAACCAAATACTTAATATCATCCTGAGCATCATCTTTTCGAATTCCGAGAAATAGGAGAATTCCTTCTCCTATTCTCCCCGCTACCTCTCCTTCTACTTCGACCCTTGCTTCTTTTACCCTCTGAACTACGGCTCTCATTCTTAACCATTTTATCCTAGAAAAAACGCTATCCTAATGACCAGCGCAAGCATCAAGAACACAATCGTTAAACTCAAAACATCCATCTGCTCATTCGTCATATTGGAAATCTCCTTTTAAGCTGTTAGATGCACGCCCCTATCTAAAGGATTCGATAGTCAACATTATAAAAATCCCCCTCGTCATTGCCTTCGAAAGGCCTCACGCTACACAAGCTGTAGCGAGTTTTTTAGAGGGACTCTCATAAGTGTATTTCGACCATCACCTGTTGCCTTAGCACATCACGGGTTTATCTTCCTTCAGAAAGGGAGTAAAATTATAACCATAAAAATCTTATTATTCAAAGAGGGATGGAGTCATGCGAATCTTACAAGTGTTGATACTTTTTTTCACATTTTTTATAGCGCCCTTAAGCGCCCAGGAGCTTCCGCCCGAACCCGGAAAACATATTATCGTACATACGGTGAAGAGAGGAGAAGACCTCCACTTGCTTGCGGCATATTATCTGCTTAATGCCAGGGATTGGTATAAAATCTATACCTGGAATGCAGATATAATTAAACACCAAAACACCATTCATCCGGGGCAAGAGCTTCTAATTTACGTAGATAATGACTGGGCTCCTCCTTACGATCTCGATGAATATATAAAGAAAATAGGAAGAAGATAGTTAATATCCTCAGATAGATATGGGTTCTATACTCTACCCTCTCTTACTATGCCCATAAGCCTGTCTACCAACCCTTTCTCAATAACTGAAACAAGGTAGGAAAGGATTTCAGAAAGCCTGTCGGCGCTCTCCACTTTCATTCTGATCTCAATATAATTCCCCTCAAAGAATGGAGAGTGATGAATGGTTATCTCTTTTGGCAGATTCAAACCTTTTAAACAGTCTCTAAACTCCTCTTCAATTTGCAAGAGCGCAGGATACCTTATCAGTTTAATTTCACGCCTAAAAGAATCGCTTTTTAAGTCGGTCAGACCGATTTTCGATAAGATTTTATCAAGCGTTTCATTAACGCTCTTTTTATCTCTAAGCCCTATCTCTTGAATTTCCCTCACAGCCTCTCTCGTTTCGTTTGTATTCAACCTAAATCTAAGGAGCACCCTTCTTAGCATTTCAACTCTTATAGAACTTTCCGATTCGCTCAGGATAGCAGCCTGTTCTATCGTGATTCTCTGAGAGTAAAAGGCGTCCTTTATTTCTCTTTCTAACGCGGCAAGGCGCATATACTTTTTAAAATTCTTGAGAGACGGAGAAATTCCAATATATGGAAGCACTCTGTGTGCAAGTTCGCTTTCCGTGAGATTGAACAGTTTTTTAAATTTCAAAATGAGTTCGGCCTTTTCCATATCGCCGAATCTCTCCCGGTTTTCATAAAATACTAGCCTTAAACACTCCTCGTCGGATATTTCATCCGACTCATAAATCTTCGACAGAACCTCGTTGATCGTTAATTCCCCACAGGAATGAAGCCTTTTGCGCCCGCATACAATCTGATATTTCTCTCCTTTTTCTCTTAGAATTGGCAGATTTATAAGTCCTACTTCTCTAATTGAATTTATTAATGGTGACATATCTCCGATTGAACCCACAAAAAAGGTTCTATCATCGAAATCTATTTTTGAGAGGGGAATAATACTGAGTTTCATTGGACAAATGAGTCGTCTTTGCGAGGATAAAAGCAACGAAGCAATCTAAGTAGAGGCAGGTTTTAAACCTGCCTCTACTTATGCTCTGCACCCGCAATGATAAACTTCACAATGTGGCTAAAATTGAATCTCTTAAAACAACGTAAAAATTCCAAATGCGGTTGAGAGTGTCTGCAATGGGCCTACATCTTCCTCAGTCTCAACCCCTTTTTGCACTTGCTTGACCGTATTTTTCGCATCACGGTAGAGTGAGTCGTCATTTACAAGCTTCCCAAGCGTACCCTGCCCCTTATCTACCTTCTTAAGCACCGAGTTCAGGCTTGTAGTCGCTTCCGTTGCCTGATCATATAGAGTCCGGTCATTGAGCAGTTTCCCAAATGTTCCCTGGGAATTATTCATCTTCTTTGCCAACTGTCCGAGATTTACCATTGTCTCTTTTGTATTATTATAAAGTGTTTCATCCTTTACGAGCTTCCCCAAAGTGCCTTTTCCCTTATTTATGGTGGTAGATATTTCGTTAAGACTGGCAAGCGTATCTCTTCCTTCATTGTATAGAGAATCATCTTTTAGCAATTTTCCTATTGTACCCTTACCGCTTGCGGCTTGAGAAAGCACCGAATCCAGATTATACAATACGCTGTTTATCTTGTCCTTATTTTCAGCAAATACAGACTGGAATGAGTTTACTGTGGACTCTACCCTGGAGAGTATCTCGTCTAAATCCGCAGGCTCTCGGCTCGGAAGAACGCTTCCGGGAGAGGCAATCGGAGCCTCCATAGAGCCAAATGTCAGGTTAATGTAACTTATCCCAACAAAACTCGTGAGTTTTATACTTGCTACAGAATCCGTTTTAATAGGTGTTCCCTTTTTAACCTTAAATGTTACCTCTATCTTTCCATCTACTATCTTTATATCTGCAACTTTTCCTATTTCAACACCATTGAGC
>JBLNAE010000078.1:0-2839 GCA_050259195.1 Ignavibacteriales bacterium | reverse complement strand
GGAAATCCGCTTTGGTAAAGAGCATTTTGCCTCTTTTTCCCAGAGAGGACATTCTTTCGTACGCTTTCATTATTCCCAAGACTCTCGTCCATTTCAATCGAGACCTTTCTCACAAAATTCTATTCATTCAAGAGCACTCGGAAGCCAAGGGGCAGATTACTCAATTAGGACTACCCTCTCAGAGGGAGAAATATCTATAGCATATCCTATCAAGGATGAGATAACAGCGAGCTGGACGGTAACTGAGAAGCGCATATCGGCTGAGGGGCTGGTATTTGTCGAGACTACAACAAGTGAGCGAGTGCATGTTGAAAACCAGACGAGAGTGTTTGATCTATACATTGACGAATCCCAGGAGCAGACAGAGAGAGTCTTAAATGCGGAGTCAGAGCGGGAGGATGATTTGGACCCGGGGCTTGAAGCCGAAGCGAAAATCTGGAGGGCGGCTCAAACTTTAATTGAGGATTACAGGGTCTATATTCTATATAGTCAAAGACTTATCGAGGCATTTCCAAAGGATAAGGTTAGAGTCAGAAGGGACTTCCAACGCCTCCTCTCGCTTATTGAAAGTCCATGTCCTAATCTTTCAGTTCCAAAGGGAAAAGGACGCAAAGGGACGTTTGATTGCCAAAAAAGAAGACTTTGAAGCCGTTCTTCCTCTAGCGGAGGTAATATTAGTACAAAGCCACAAGGAGGTGAGTCCTAAGCTTGAGCATGTGTTGCAGACGGTTGAGAAAGAATTTGAGGCTAACAAGGAATTTATGTTTGGGGATCTCGAGGCTAAGATTAAATACAAATGGAGAACACTCAGGGACTACCTCAAAAAGCTAATTGTTCTCGATTTTCTTGGTCATAATGGCAAAACAGGGAAGGAAAGTCGTTATATCCTTCTCTTCACCCTTGGCTCAATTGCCTCAATGTCAAGTTTCGGTGCTAAGTGTGGCAAACTGTTGGATAACTTTGAGGCAAATTCTGATTCGCCTCAATCTGCCTCATCGCATCGAAGCGATGTTGGCAAAACATATAGGGGCAATAGGGCAAAAAGAGGCGAAAATGATTTCTACTTAAAAAACACCAAACATGACAGGAGATTCCACCCCGAAAGCCGCGTTAAGGCAGAGAGGCAGAAAGAATCTAATGATGCCTGGCATGGCGAGGCTTGTGATTGCCCGGAATGCTGTCGAAAGTAGACTCCGAGATTAAACACATTATCTACAAGAATGATGATGAATTTATCAGGTGGCCATGATCGGAGAAAACGGAAGACAGTCAATCCGTATTATAACCAAGGGTGCCTCAGGAAAGAGGGGTATATCATCAAAAAATCATAAGAAGGTTTAGACACTCATGGAAAGGAACTGTCATGAGGCGGGGTAAGAAATGGGATTATTCAGAAAGGGGAGTTTTATTTACATCTAACGGTAGAGACAGCAGAAGACAATCTTGACGCATAATAAGGCTCAAAAAGTGAAAACCCGTATTTGCCTCTAGAAATATCCAAAAAATAGCCTTTCATATACCCGCCTCAGGATTTTACGCTATTAGCGCAAAATACCTATCAAAAATTGCTCTCGTGGGACTCCACTATTATAGAGGCATATGTACGCCGTAGAGAGTCCAGCGAGAGTGATAGGTGAGCTGAGGGAGTCCGAGGCTCCCATAGTGTACTACATGTTTCTATTTCAGACTGGAAAGGTCTATATTGTGAAGGGTAATCCTGAAATTAGAGACAAATTGAAGTTAGAGGAAACTCGTCAGAATATAAGACATCGGACACCCGTTCTCATATAAGGCAACTGAAAATAAAGCATATTTCACTGGCATATATCTTGCACTTAGAAAAAGAGAGTAAACAGATTGAAATCTAAGAAATGGGAAAATTCCCATGTATTTAAATAGATGTGTGTAACTATGAATAAACAGGCACATCAAATTCACTGGCAGTAATTGTCAATTATCTCTATTTTAGGAGTCTTTGAAACTTTTTATGAGGTTTATACCTCTAATTAAATAGAATAAGTTCATAAGAGGTGTTTTATGATTGAAATTCCCTATTTAGAAAGGGCAAACAAAGAATTCAGCACCATCCCGGATTATAGATTGGCGAATCACAGAGATCGCGAGAACAGAGAGAATAAATATAGCAAAAAGTATATCCTGAGGCACCTAATGGAAAAACAACGTAATGGAGTAGCATTGTTCTACTTCAGGAACAGGAATGAATACATTACTCTTTCCCTGACTGGACAGCTAAACGTCAGGGGAGAAGAAGATATGTTTAGACCCTGGGGGAGTTCAGAATTTAGAAATTTAAAACCCCAGGCAGTATTTGAAGAACTTGAAAAGGAAATAAGCAAAGTCAAGGTCATCTCAGCACCAGGTAGTTTTAATCATTCTTTTAATTCTTATGGAGAGTTTATAGGCTGGCTTGCTGGTGAAAGTGAGAAGAGATAATTTTAGTTATAGATAGCTCTAACTCTGTTTATGAACGATCCCGTATTCAACGTTCCTCCTTTGCAGATAGGGGTACGAAATAAACGAAAAAAGGAAAAGTATCAAACTAAGAATAACAAACGGTTATTTCGTTGCCTTCACATCTCTGATCTGGCACATCTCTGGATTCAGCTTTATTAAGCTACTTAGCTTCCTTATTTATGATTTTAAGCAGCCCACTACTGATCTCTTTGTTTCCTATTTTCAAAGAGACTTCTGGTATATGGACCTTACCAATATCCCTTTTTAATAACACTCCGTCTCTTGAGAACATATAGCTTTCATCATAAGTCTGGCGATAAATATAACCCTCCACTCTTCCAAATATGTGATCATCAGTACCTTC
>JBLNAE010000077.1:0-3653 GCA_050259195.1 Ignavibacteriales bacterium | reverse complement strand
TCATTGCTTCTATTATCTTGCCTTCCAAGATCATATTATTTAACTGGTCTACTTTCTCTCTCAGATTCATAGCTCCTCCTTATTGAGTTTTCTAAACTCCATCCTTGATTTCTGGTCTACCGTTAGCAAAAGCGGGCTCTCTACCTTTCGGCTTGTGTAGAAGCTCGTAAAATCCTTTTCTAACTTCTACCCTTACCTTTCGAGGGCGATTAACCCTATCATTTGTATTGCCCACTTAATTGCCGCCTATTTACTTAGATACAGATTATAGAAAACGGATGCTCAGACCATTTAATAGAGTCAGATGTTAAGTCTCTTGCGGTATTGGTGTATGTTGAAGGATTATCAGAGAAAACCGGAGATAATAGGGCTTTGAAATAAAAAGCCCTGAAGTGGATGGAGAGCTGGAACACTTCAGGGCAAAGGAAGATGAATTATGATTAATAGTAAGTTTACTGCCATGAATGGTTGAAAAACAAGAGGTAAGAGCTTTGGTCTATAGATACACTCCCTCAGCGTTGGATCTTCTGAGAGAGTGTCCTCTGGATCAAGTCCGCCTTTTATTTTATTTGCCCGGTCTAAAAACACTGCATGTATGTGGCAGGCTCGGTTACATGATGAGTAAAACAGGTTGTAGCCTTAGGTAGGGGTAATTGTGGAGACTCCCTCTGAACGTTAACTCCGCTAGGGTATCCTTGCCTATAAGCACCCGACTCATTGAGTCTCACAGATGCACATGAAATCATCATACATAAAACCACTGCTCCTATAACCAATATGCTCTTCTTTATATTCTTATCCTCCGCTTCTCACCCTGAAGGATTTCATAGCCGACTCCAATTCCTGATCGTATACGTGTGTATAAACCATCGTGGTTGATAAGTCGCTGTGCCCAGAGCCTTTCGACCAGACGAATATTTCTTGCGTTCCGGTACAGGTCTGTTGCGAATGTCATATGCATGTATAAGCCCTTGATTTATGATAAACATTTTGATATATATATCACCAACAAAAATTTAAGTGGGAATGCCCCTAGATTTTAAGAACATTCCCACCTTCTTAAAGGAGGATGGAGGATGATTGTTTAAGTGTATTACTTAGGTTAACATCTTATTATAAAGTAATACACTTAACAGTCAAGGGGTAATTTTAATTGACAATCATGTAGATACCATCGCCTTGTCTTCTTGATAAGCCTTTTCACTGTGATTTCTCCATTTAATATAGCAACCACTATATCGTTATTATCGGGTTCCAATGACCTATCAACTATTCAAAAAATCACCGGTTTCAATCCTAGCGTTTATCATTGAATCGCCCACTACCTTCACCAAATAGGTAGCCTCTGGGTTTTTCATCAATTTCTTATTTCCGGGCTACTACTAACAATTAACCTCGGCATTTCTTTCATTGCAATTCTAGCCTTACCTAGTGCAGCAAATTACAAAATATAGTTTTGATCTGACAAAAAATTGTCATATCTATAGGTAGTTGGAATTGCTAATATATGGAAAGCATTTGAAATTATTATGTCTTTCTTTCGGCATAAACATTGCTATGAAGGTAATAGCAAAATATAAGGAGGATGAGAAATTGAAAAAGGTACTCCGCACAGAAGAGGTATGGTTCTCAATAAAGTCCGCAG
This sequence comes from Ignavibacteriales bacterium, assembly GCA_050259195.1. GTDB lineage: Bacteria > Desulfobacterota_D > UBA1144 > Nemesobacterales > CSP1-2 > PSLL01. The sequence continues at coordinate 2,008 of JBLNAE010000077.1, read as the reverse complement.
TATGTGGATGTTGCGGAATTAAAACTGATGTCATTTATTTAGAGGGAGAAAGAAATCTAACCAAAGGCGAGCTTGGTCTAAGCAACACATTTAGTTCCCCCCTTGTCTGCCTCAACTGTATGAGGCGTGTAGAAAGTATGATAAAGGAAGAACTAAACATTGTGATGCTCCAGAAAAGGACAAGTTCAGGCAGTAACGGCAGTGTGGGAAAAGGCACAGAGATTGAAATAGAGGAAGAGGCAAGAAACAATTAATTTTGGAAACATTTACAACTTTAATTCGACTGTAAGCGTTTTTTTATCTCTTAAACCAACTTTCTCGGTTTAGATAAGGGGGTACGAGATGGAAACAATAGCAAAGCTAATAATTCTATGTATGGTAACTACTGTCGGGGCGGCTGCTGGTATTACCTACCTGTATGACCCCGGAGTCTTTAGGTCATCCCTCGAGAGCAATCCCATATCGAATTCCCAAAACTACAAAACCGAGGACATAAATTCTTCAAAATTGTCGTACTATAAAAAGCATCTTCTTGAAGATAGTCAGGTTGATATACAACCGCCTGAGAATATTAATCCTAAACCTGAACAACTATGGACCGAAACATACGATAAACCCGAACCACCCGAATCCTATCCATTGCAGGAAGCCAAAAAACTCGCAGATAAAAATTCCCTAAAGGTTCTTGAAGAAAAGATGGATTACTGGTATCAGCGATATCAAAAGGCTTTACAATCGGGGCAAATACAGGGGTCTAATTACGCATACTCACAATACGCAAATTATAAAGAGGCTCTTGAAATTAAAAGAGGTTATTTATAGTTGCCAGTTTGATTAAGGGAACATTATACACCCTCACTATTTACGGTGAAATTTGATGCAATTTTTGATTATAGCATATGAGCTTTAGAATCCTAGCTCTTAAAACCCGCAATGCCCACTAACCTGAGCAATTTTAATAAATCTGGCACTTTTTCATTTACCCCTACTTACCCCCCTACCTCTCAGGAGAAAGCCCGTTCTAGTCAAATATCAACGGGTTCAAATAGCCTATTCTCCGGGACATCCTAACCCTTATTGTCCAACTGCCCACAGAACATCTGTGGAAGATTTCCGTTTCGTAACGAAAATTCAAAAGGTTGATGAGACTCGTCTCTTATGGTTGCGGATTAGGGGGCGTTTCTATAATAACTACTTGATATCTTCGTTGTTATTCTCCCCCGACATCATAGTAATAAAAACAGATTTTTATTAAATCTGCTGTGCACCGTTGGCTTTGAAGACCGTCAGTGTATCCTCCTTGAAACTTATGAACCAACTACTATTTCTCTCATCACGGAATCAAGGTCCAGTAGTGCTTGCTCGCAATTCCCAACAAAGCTCGATCCGTGCATTATTGCAAGCGTCTTGGGTTTTAGTGCAGAGAGTTCCTTCAAAATGCGTTTTGTATCCTGGGTGTAGGGTTGGTAGTTCATAAACGGACCTTTCTGGTATTCGCTCAAAGCATTCCTTACTCGTTCGATCAAAACGGGTTCAGAGTCGATCAAAGACTTCACCTTTCCAATCTGATGAAATAAGTCCGAGCAAAGCAAAGTACTGTTAGTTTCTTCAAATAAAACAGCTGCGTCCCAACCATGAGGAAGATGAGGGGTAGGGTACAACCGAAAGCGGTATTTACCTGTATTCAGAACTTCATCTACAGACATTATACGGGGCTGTCGTGTTGCAAAGTCGTTTAGATTTACGAGAACCCCTACTATACCGCTTATTGTTTGTGCAGACGGTGATGCTTCAAGCCATTGGTTCAGAGAGCCACATTCATCTGATTCAAAATGACTGAAGCTGATCCAACGTAATTGAGACGGATCGATTAGAGTCTTTACTGCTTCAAGAATTTGCGGAAACAATGCTTTAAAACCGGTATGAAATAACAAGGGCTCATCATCTTTTACTAGAAAATGATTGAATTGAAGGTCAAATTCAGGAACATAAACACATATTCTATATA
>JBLNAE010000076.1:0-3302 GCA_050259195.1 Ignavibacteriales bacterium | reverse complement strand
TTTAAATTCTTTGGGGAGAAACGCATTACAGATGTCGGAGGCTACTGGATACCATTTCCCAATGTGTCGGGATATTACCGGCTAAAACTCAAAGAGCCAATAGGAGATGCCAAATATCTATCTCCAAAGAACAGTGGTAATCACGTTTATATCCCTGCCGGGGTAGAGAGATTATTAAAAGATCACACCCCAGGCGAAGTTATTGGACTCGTAGAAGGGGAGAAGAAGGCCCAGGCGGCCACTGACGCGGGAGTTCCGACAATCGGGTTATCCGGCGTATGGAATTTTAAGGACTCCGATAATGATTTCTTATCCGACCTAGAGCAGCACAACTGGAAAGAGAAAATTATTAAAATCGCATTCGATTCGGATATAACCAGAAAGCCGGGAGTGAAACACGCAGAGCTGAGGGCCGCCGTGGAATTCACGAACCGCGGCGCCGAGGTCTATTCCGTAAGGCTGCCCGACGAGCCGGACGGAAGCAAGAATGGGGCCGATGACTTTATTCAGAGATACGGCGCGGTGAAATATAACGAGCTGAACCAGAAGGCGCGGCGCACCCTGGAGCTGCTAATCTCGGAGAATATGAAAACGGAGACGTTCATAAAGGAGATCTCGCGGCTTGATTCCAATATAGAGAAGGACCGGATAGCCGGACTCCTGGCCTCTTATATAAAGGTCCCTGCCGGAACGATCCGCACCGAGTTGAAGAAACAGATAGCACCGATAGAAAACAACCCCCAGGTAGAGACATACACCGAAGAAGAAATTCATAAAGCTGAGCAGCTGCTAAAAGGCCCGGACATACTCTCCAAGATGACAGAGACTACGGCGAGAGCTGGTTATGTAGGTGAGGAGATCAATCAAAAAATGCTCTACCTGAGTTACACATCAAGGCTTATGCATACAGGAATCAGTAATGAGATCAAAGGGGGATCGGCAAGCGGAAAGAGTAGCCTAGTGCACATGATACAGCGCCTTATGCCCCAAAGGGATATACACCGTTACAGCATGATTACGTCCAAAGCCCTGGTGCATTGCGACTTTGACCTATCCCATAAAATCTTATCCGTAGAAGAGCACCACGGCGCTGAAGCAGCCGATTACTCAATCAGAACCGTTATCTCAGAGCAGGAAATTTCAATCTTAATCTCTGTCAAAGACGAGAGGACTAACAACTACAAAGCCGTTGAAAAGAGAATTCCTGCCGTGGGCATGGTTTACACGGAGACGACAACCGCCGAGCGGGTCCATAATGAGAATCAGACTCGGGTATTTGACTTGTTTATGGACGAATCCTCCGAGATGAATCAAAGGGTTATAGATGAAATGGCAGAAACGGCCGAAAACCCAAGAGATACAGAAGCGATAGAAAAGGAGCTCAGAGAGTGGCGCTGCGCTCAAACATTGCTTAAGCCCCATAAGGTAAGAATACCTTTTGCTAAAAAGCTGTCTAAAGAATTTCCCACGGAGAAGACCCGGGTAAGGAGGGATTTTTTACGCTTTCTGGCACTTATAGAAACCCATACTCTTCTTTATCAATTTCAAAGGGAAGTTGATAAGAAGGGCTACCTGGTTGCCAGACTTGAAGACTTAAAAGGAATCCTGCCGTTGGCCGAAATGGTACTTACACAAAGCTTGAAAGAAATTTCGCCCAAACAAGAGTTTGTTTTGACACTGATCCGCTCCGAATTCAAGAGCGACGAATGGTTCTCTCTGGCAGAATTGCAGGAGAAAATTAAGACGATAGCGACCTCTGCCACCTCTGCCAAGCCTTGCCAAATAGATTTGGCAGAGGTGAAAGTGAATAATAATGGAGAGTTAGATGACAGAAATGCCACCTCTGCCACTATCTCATATAAATATTTATTCCCAAGGGAAATACCATACAGAACTTTGCACCGCTATATTAAGGGTTTTGAAAAGGATGGCCTCTTGCAGTGGAACGGAGAAAAAAGTGTTGCGAGTAAGTATTCATATATAAGCAATAGTGGCAGAATGGCAGAGCTCAGGATTTTTACACCTAACTTCTTAGCATCATTAGAAAATAGCTCTGTCAATACTGAATGGCATGATTTGGCAGGAGTGGCAGAGGTTAAGCCGAATGGTAAAGATAAAGAGGCCAAGGCTGATAAAGAAGGTAGCGGTTTTACCAAAACAATTGTAGTGGATGGCGAGCTTATCAGACTCGAGTATGACGACAAGGCCGGGACCATTACGGTGCGAAAGAACGGGAAGACACCTTATGTATGCTGGGATCCTGAGCCGGGGTTTCAAGAATATCTGAGATATTTTGAAGGAGGTGTTTAAGTGGTTTCAAAATCTGAGTTCTTTGATGCGGCTGACCGCGATATCACGAGATTGTGTCGGCGATATAAAAATGGCGAGTTTACCTTAAATATCTTTAGAAAGAAGGTGCTCGAAATAATGAAGAAGTCCGACCCCTCATCTCGGCCCATATATGAAGAACGCGTCAAGTTTGAGCTTGGAAGGCGCCTCGCAAACCTAAAGGAGGAAGCATAAGTGCAAGCCCGCTATTGCTATGATAAACGATTAACTTTGCAATAGTGGCACTAAGGGCATTGATATGAAAGAACGTGATCTACCAAGAGTAGTGAATCTGAGACATGAGCCTTACGATGTATATATTGGACGTGCTAATAGGAGGTATAAGCTGGAGCGCTCTGATTGGCATAATCCATTTCGTATAGGCAAGAATTGCACTAGAGAAGAGGCTGTAGAGAAGTATCGGAATTATATTCTTAATAGACCTGATCTACTTTCTCGTTTGGATGAATTGAAAGGCAAGACACTAGGGTGTTGGTGTAAGCCTGAGCCTTGTCACGGGGACGTGTTAGTTGATTTGGTGCGGGAGAGGTTGAGGACATGACAACGGTAATGTATAACGACAGAAATGTTCTCAGATTGAGGCTGCACTTCTGCTCGAGCTGCGTACAGCGGATTAAGGAGCGCATACCCGTGAGGCACAGGACCTGGGATTCTCAGGCCGGGGCATGGTTCATCTCGATGACCTGCCTCGACACACTTATCTCGATCCTGCGCGCCTGTGAGAGTATCAACGATACTGCCTTGATAGACGTGAGGCTGTGGAGGAATAATTGACTTGGCTTGATGTTATATTCACTATCGCTTTGTTGTTCGGAGTCGCCTTGATAATTTATATTGCCGGCATACGAAGGTGACATTCAATCGTGAGTTATTTCGGGTGAACGTCTATATATTGATTTGGGGCGATTTAGGGTGAAAAAATGTCGAGTGATTACAGCATTGTTAACATAATT
>JBLNAE010000075.1:0-7449 GCA_050259195.1 Ignavibacteriales bacterium | reverse complement strand
TGCAGCCGTAGACATATTTACCTGTGGTACAAGGGTTGATCCTTGGGCGGCATTTCACCATCTTAAACTGGGTCTCGGCTCCAAGGAGTCCAGCGTTCGTGAAATTATGAGGGGTGAAATTCCTTATCTTGAGGGCCGATTGAGTCGCAGGTCCATCTAGCTATGGATGACTGGTTGTATTGGAAAACCATAATTGGCGTTGTCTCTGACGGGGTTAACGACGGTTTATCAATCGGCCGCGCGAGAGTCTCCAACACGGGTCAAACTCTTTTAACGTACATCCCAAGGTGCGCCTAAGGGCGGCGTTTTCACCTGGCTGTCCCGATTTAGCCTGTTTTAGTTTGAATTCAAGGCTGCTTGTCTAGAAACTATCTAATAAATGTGGCGATAGAAATCTAGGAATAGACAAAATGTCTATTCTACCATAACTCATATGGGGTTAGGCTTTCTTGTCTGACGGGATACAAAGGGTTAGATACCGTAGGGGCAGTTTTGAAATCTGCCCCTGTATTTTTGGATAAATCGCAATTAGTTGAAGGTTGCGAAGAGATATTAGAAGAAGTATAGATGTTACGAGGCTTGTATGGCCTAATTCAGAGAAATTAAAGAGCTTTTTTGACCATTCTCTCTATTTCACTCTTAGGGACGGCCCCTATAATCTGATCCAGGGCTTTTCCACCCTTAAATATAATGAGGGTGGGGATACTTCTTATTCCATAAGCCATCGTGGTATCTTGATTGTCGTCAACATTGAGTTTTCCTACCTTGAGGCGTCCTGAGTAGGAGTTTGCAATCTCTTCGACTACAGGGGCTAAGATTCTGCACGGACCGCACCAAGGTGCCCAGAAATCAACTAAAACTGGTGCCTCACTCTTCAGAACCTCTTTTTCAAAGGTTGAGTCGCTTAACTCTAACATTCCTGCGCTTGCCATTCTATATCTCCTTGATGTGTATTTATCAATGCAAAAGTATAGCTGAAATCAGGGTTATACTTCAAGTGGTTGGGAATATCCTATTCACCTATCGAATTTAGTAAGGGTAATCCCTCTGTGGTCGCCCTTTAGTTCTTTAGTTATGGCCGACGCGATGAAGGCAGGCCCCTCTGTCTGTTCCTACCAGGCCAAATGACACTTGTAATTTCCGAGTTTTCCAGTTATCTTGCATTTCCTGAAAATCGGATCGTGATTGTCTAAGAGGGATTGTGCTTAAATTTGTTTCCATTTAAATTGATGGAGGATGATGGTCCCAGGGCTACGCTTATCGCTTTGTTGTCAAAACAGAGGGATGGGATATTTCTTCTACTTCCAAACAAAACTAAGTCTAGACTATAAAATTATATAAAGGAGAATAAGATATGCAGCTTGCCCATGTGCTTCTTGTAATTGTTTTAGGGATAAGTGTAATTTCGCTTGGCTTTGCCGGGTATCTGGCTAAGTTCGTGCTTAGCAATGATACCGGAACATCAGCGATGCAGGAAATAAGCAATGCTATCAAAGAGGGTGCTGAGGCGTTTCTGAAAAGGCAGTACTCAACCATAATAATGCTGAGCATTGCTCTCGCCGCTCTTATCTTCGTGCTTTATTGGTTTGCGAAGGGCGATCAAGAGATGGCTTGGCGCACCACCGTGGCTTTTCTTTTCGGCGCAGGGTGTTCTGCTCTTGCGGGCTACATTGGAATGTGGATTTCAATCAGGTCGAATATACGCACGGCAAGTGCCGTCAGGTCGAGTTTGGATAGGGCGCTCAAGATATCCCTTCGGGGTGGGGCGGTTTCAGGGGTTACAATCGTTGCCATGAGCCTTCTTGGAGTAGGAATCATTTTTACCCTCTACGGCGGCTCAGCAGATAACCCGGAGATTGTAAAAAGGGTCCCCTATCTCATAGTTGGATACGCATTTGGGGCGAGTTTTGTCGCTCTTTTTGCCCAGCTTGGCGGGGGAATATACACCAAAGCCGCCGACGTGGGAGCGGACCTCGTAGGAAAGGTAGAGGCCGGAATCCCGGAAGACGACCCCAGAAACCCCGCCGTTATCGCAGACCTTGTGGGCGATAATGTCGGTGACTGCGCGGGTCGTGGCGCAGACCTCTTTGAATCCACGGCGGCTGAAAACATCGGCGCCATGATTCTTGGAGTCGCTCTCTTTCCTCACTTTGGCATAAAGGGAATTCTCTTTCCTCTTGTCGCCCGTGCATTCGGGCTTATTGCCAGTATGGTTGGGATCGCGATGGTAGGATTAAAAGATGATAAGGAAGACCCGATGTCTGCCCTAAATCGCGGATACTATGTTGCCTGCGTTCTGGCTGCTATAGGATTTTTTATAGCTACCTATTTACTGCTAAATAATAATCTCTGGCTTTTTGCAGCAGGCGTTATTGGAATCGCAACAAGCATAGTGTTTGTCTTTATCACTCAGTATTATACGGAGTACAGGTATCGCCCTGTAAAGTTTATTGCTGAAGCGTCTCTAACAGGGCCTGCTACAAATATCATAGCCGGGCTTTCGATTGGGCTTGAGTGCACTGCGCTTCCTGTGATTGCAATCTCGGCTGCGTTGGTAGGCTCATATTATTGCGGGCTTCATGGGCTAAGTGGATTAGACGGTATCTCTGCGACCAGCGCCGGGCTTTACGGCACCGCAATCGCCACGATGGGAATGCTAGGAACTGCTGCATACATCCTTGCTATGGATACATTCGGGCCAATCACCGATAATGCAGGGGGTATTGTTGAGATGAGCAAACAGCCTGAAGAGATCAGGAATAAAACAGACAGGCTCGATGCCGTAGGAAACACAACCAAAGCACTTACAAAAGGATACGCAATCGGCTCTGCGGCGCTCGCGGCATTTCTTCTCTTTTCGGCTTATCTCGATGAAGTGAGCCATATTACAGGTAAGGCTTTCCATTCGGTTGATATTGCCAAGGTTCAGGTATTCGTAGGCGGCCTTCTTGGAGCGATGCTTGTGTTTCTCTTTAGCTCTCTTGCAATTAGGGCTGTTGCGCGCGCGGCTTATTATATAATCAACGATGTTCGCGCTCAGTTTAAAGAGAACCCGGGTATTCTTGAGGGGACAGCAAAACCGAATTATGCCAGGTCTGTTGACATTGTTACAAAAGGTGCGCTCAAGGAAATGGTTCCTCCCGGACTTCTTGCCGTTGGTATGCCTGTAGCGGTGGGACTTGTGTTCAGGCAATTTGGTCTCGGCGCTGAAACAGTGGCTGCGTTTCTTATGGTCGGAACAATCAGCGGAATCCTTGTTGCAACCCTTATGAATAACGGCGGAGGCGCATGGGATAATGCAAAGAAGTTTATAGAAACCGGGATGTACGGCGGAAAGAGGTCTGAAGCCCATAAAGCCGCGGTAGTCGGAGACACGGTGGGCGATCCATTCAAAGACACGGCAGGACCCTCAATCCACGTTCTGATAAAACTCCTCGCCACAATCACGCTCGTTCTTGCGCCATTATTTATTTAACTTGTGACTAAAATGTAGGGGGCACGTTGCAACGTGCCCCCTACAACCGATAAAATTTCTATATAATGACAGCCGAATTAAAAATCCATCGTTGGGAAAAACCGGAGCCGCCGGATGAGCATATGCTGCGCGAGAACTTCCGTCGGGAGGAGCTATCTCCATACGCCTGGTCTAATGCGCCCGGTGACACATACGCCGCGCATACGCATTCTTACGATAAGGTTATCTACGTTGTGCGCGGCTCGATTACTTGGGTTCTACCTCAGACAAATCAGGAAATTGAAACCCGTGCCGGTGATCGACTGGATTTGCCACGCGGCACCGTCCATGCCGCCCGCGTTGGCCCGGAAGGGGTCACCTGCCTCGAAGCGCATAAAGATTAGGACAGGTTGAAGTTGCCATTTTTAGATTAGCAATGAAAATGAAAAAAGCAAAAAAACAAACTGTGTATTTTGCTGTATGCCTCAATAACAAAGGCTACAAAGCCTCTCTTGAAGTCGGCAAATTATACCGTGTTATTCCTGATAAAGAAGCAGAAGCTCACGGGCTTGTCTGCATTGTAGATGAAAGCGGAGAAGATTATGCTTTTGTAGTGGATCGCTTCCATTCTTGGATTTACCACCGACAGTAGAAGAGGTATTATTAAGTGAAGTTTTCTAGAACCTATAATCGAGAGCTCTATGGACTGCAAAGAAGCTGCTGCAAATTTTCTTACTCTACTTCGGCAAGAGGTCGAAAGGTTCAATACGAGTGAGGTAATGTCAACGCCTGATGGCGATTGGACAGTAAAAGGCTTCATAGATATTTTCAAGAACGTCTACACCATCTCAGGTGATACTAAGTTTGTATCGAAGCTTATTGAATTGATGCTGTTTCCTTACTTCTTGGCTTTTGCCGAAAGACACAATTTAAAAGTACTTCCTGCACCTGAGCAAAACTACTATCCAGATTTAACCTTTATTGATGAGAATGGATGCAAGTTTGCGCTTGATCTGAAAAGTGCATACCGCGTTGATGCTGATACAGTCAGCGGCATGACTCTTGGAGCTTTCATCGGGTACTTTCGAGAGCAAAACTCAGCCAAGAATATCACCTTTCCCTATAAGGAGTATTCCTGCCACTTCGTTTTAGGTGTAATCTATACGAGAGTAGAAGTAAGACCTGATGAGTTCAAGACTCACTCCATTGATGAACTTGAACAGATACCATCTGTAGTCAGAGACCTGCTATTCTTCGTTCAGCCGAAATATCGTATTGCAATTGAGAGACCAGGAAGCGGCAACACAAAGAACATTGGCGCAATCAACAAAATCTCAGTCCTTGTGAATTGGTTCTGTACTATTAGCATTCTGGTGTGCCTGGGCTCCTTTGCAGTTGCCATTCTATCTAACGCTTTCTAAAATTCCACTATAAAACTCCTCGTGTCTTAATGCTGTATTCTGCCAACTATAAGATTGCGCCGTTTCTCTTCCGTTTCTCGTAAGTTTATCCCGAAGCTCATCGTTTTCTATAACACTGATAATATGTTGAGCCAAAGTTTCATAGTCCATAGGGGAAATGAGCAGGGCGTTTTCCCCGCCTCTTAAATACTCTGTCAAGGGTTCTATACTGGAAGCGATTACAGGAAGCTCCGATGCCATAGCCTCAAGCACAACAAGCCCCCATCCTTCTTTGACAGAAGGGAAGACAAGCACATCCGCCGCTCTATAGAGATTGGGCATAGAGTCATCAGGAACGGCGCCAAGGAGGATTATGTCTTCATTTAGTTTTAATCCCATACTCTTGATTTCGGAAAAGAATTCCTCACGGTATGCTCTGTAATCGAAGAGCGTCTCGCCGCCACCAATTAACCATACCAGACGCTCGCCTTTTGTCTTGAAACATTGCCTTGCGATTTTAAATGCTTGAAGCGAGGTTAGTGTATTTTTTCGAGGCTCAATTCCACCAATGCTCAGCATTATCTTATAATATCCGCTTACAGAAAAGCCCTCTTTGGCTTTTTCTTTTGAGAATCCTTCTTGAATCCTGAACCTCTCTACATCCACACCATTATGAATGACAGCAGGATTTAAAGAATACCGAGAGAGGAGTTCTTTTTCCCAAAACCTGCTGACAGCGATTAAATAATCGGGCTTCGTGATGCTTTTATGTTGGCAGTCAATTAGCGACTGGGACGTGAAATCATCTATGTGATGAACGGTTCTAGCGAAGGCTTTTATTAAGCCCTGATTACGCAAATTGAGAAGCGCATTTGCAGAGACGCAATCCTCAGCGTGGTATATATCATGATCTTTCGCTGCGGAAACCAGGAACTCGGAATACGTGTTGATATACCGCTCCACCTTCTCATCTACAGTTTCTTCGTGAGGGGTAGGGCAGGGGATAAGGGTATGCGGGACGCTTATTTGCCTGAAAAAACCTTCTTCTCCTGTACTGAGGGTGTATATATGGACCCGGTGTTTAAGACGGGATAATTCTTCAGCCAGATTTAGCGTGTGAACCACCCCGCCTCTTGGCTTTGTTGAATATGTAAGGAGCGCAATTTTAAATGATTTCATCTATTAAATCTTCTATCCTTTCCACTTGTGAAACTAGAAATCGAATTCCATAGTAGACGCCGATTGCAATGTCGGCTCCCGAAGTCTCTCCCATTTCTATCACGGTCTTTGCATTAGTGGCAACCCGGCTTGGGTCTTTTGTGAGAAGGTTGTGAATCAATTCAATCACGGCTTTAGGCCCCTCGCCACGGCGAGCTTGATCTAAAAAGGTTTGGCTGTATATTGTAGTTTTTCCCTTGGCTGCCCGACGGATTTCATCTGAAACCCTTCTATAGAAGCTAATCGGCTTTTTTCTATCTTTAAGTAGTGCCTTTCCACCTAAATTCAAACTGAGCATTAAACCCGTTAAAAAATCATCGCAAGAAGGGGTAAGTCCCGGACCAAGCCCAAGAATAGATAAAGCTCCATTTATGACGATATGGAAGTCGCCTCCAAACAGTCCCCGCATGAGTATATCTATATGAGGTCTTGCCATTTCTGAAAAGGTAGGCTTTTGCGGTTGAAGAAAAAATTGAAGCGAGCCGTGCAACTCCACGTTCTCTAAAAGCGGAACAAGCCCTTCTCTACTTGGGCATGTATAAATCACGTCTCTGAGAACCCTGAGATTTAAGCTTATGCCCGTCAGGCTTATAGAAGGATGTCTGGGAAATGAGAGTAGAGTCCGGTTGGAAGATTTTCCGAGTTTAATCGCAAGCGCATCATCTCCAAATATCAAGGCCTGTTTATCAAATTTCACTCCCATCCCTTCCACGACGCCAGTTGATTTAAAACTTTTGTCATCAAAATTTTTTATCAGAATGGATGCCGGACTTATGTAGTTTCTGTTTTTAGTTACACTAATTAGGGAATTACTGCCAGATTGTATATAGAATGCATGATCAAAAACACTATGCACCTTCGCCCTCTTAGAACCCATGAGTGCTTTTAGTGCCTTATAGCCAACAGATTCAGCTATTAACGAGATGGAATGGACCTTCTTCTTTGTGGGCATGTAAAGGAAATCACTCTTGTCCCCGCTTTCCCCAATGCGGGCGCTCTCCCGTGGGGTATGCACTAAGGAGAATCATCTTTTTGCGAACGCTCCAGGGAATTTTTGAATAAATCGGGACAAAGATATTACGCCAGAAAAAGGGAATAAAACCTTTGTCTCGATAAGGCTTCGCGCAAAAATCGGGATAGTTGGCTACCATCTCATCCGCAGCGGCTTCGAGAAGATATTTTTGAGCGTTTTCTCTTAACCACTCGTTAAATGATTTTTTTTCAGGCATTTGAACTTTCCTTTATTTTAAGCACCGGCAAATTTTGGGGGCTGATACCCCGTCTTTACTAGCTGCGCCAATCCTGCCTGGGCGGCTAGAGCAATAGGCTCCATTAAGGCTCCAATCGGTGGAGAATAAACGTTCTCCATCCATGCAA
>JBLNAE010000074.1:0-3897 GCA_050259195.1 Ignavibacteriales bacterium | reverse complement strand
AGCTTGTTTCAAATTCCCTCAAGTACGCCTTTCCAAAGGGGAAAAAAGGCGAGATCAGTATCTCCCTACGCCCCGATAACGGTGGAAGCGGCCTGCCAAGTCGCCCCGAATTTACCCTGATTGTAGGCAATAACGGGGTCGGATTTCCCAGGAATTTGAACTTTCGAGAAACGAAATCGTTGGGTCTTCAACTGGTCATTGCGCTCGTAGATCAGATTGGAGGTGCAATTGAACTCGATAGAACCAATGGAGTGAGATTTAAAATTACGTTTACGGAGCCGAAGCCCAAGGAGGAGATTAACACTCTGATTGAGTAGATTTATGGGTACATAGGACTAAAATGGCAAACGAACGGATTCTGGTAGTTGAGGATGAAAGCATTGTAGCAAAGAACATACAAAACAGGTTAAAAAGGCTGGGGTACAACGTTTTAGCCCTCGTCTCCTCAGGAGAAGAAGCCATTCGGAGAGCGGAACAAACTCAGCCGGATTTAGTGCTCATGGATATTGTTTTAAAGGGCGATATTGATGGTGTAGAGGCTGCCAAAGAAATCCGCACGCGTCTAAACATTCCGATTATCTTTCTTACTGCTTACGCGGACGACAATACTCTGGAGAGGGCGAAGATAGCTGAACCATTTGGGTATATCCTTAAACCATTTGAGGTAAGAGAATTGCGCTCCGCGATTGAGATAGCCCTTTACAAGCATAAAATGGAGAGGAGGTTGAGGGAAAGAGAATGGTGGCTTGATGTGACTCTCAAGAGCATAGGAGATGGAGTGATTGCCGCCGATTCAGAGGGGTTGGTGGCATTTATGAACCCTGTTGCCGAGAGAATGACGGGCTGGAGACGGGAGGATGCTCTGGGTAAAGATTTAAAAGAGGTGTTTCACATTATAAGTGCAGAAACACGAGCCGCTGAGGACCTTATAACGAGAACACTCAACAAGGACAGTATTGTCGAGCTGGTAAATTATGCGCTCATTTCTAAGAATGGCATACAAATTCCTATTGATGCCAGCGCTGCCCCCATCCAGAATGGCAAAGAGAGTATCATAGGTGTCGTTTTGGTCTTCCGCGCCCTCACTGGGTACAAGCAGCCGGGGGCGGAGATTCCAAATCAGAAATCTATATCAACTGATAAAAAGGGGAATATCCCGATTAGCTTGATTGTGGCGACCCGTTCGATTTTCATTCAGGATGGGGTCCGCAAAATGCTTGAGTCTGAAAAAGACATAGAAATAGTGGCTGAGGCTTCGGACTACCCGGAGATTATTTCATCCGTCGAGCAAAAAAGGCCTGACGTTTTATTTATTGATACTGCTCTATCAGACCTAGATGTTGTAAAAGTACTGGAGTCAGTTAAGGAAAAGAGCACTCAAACGAAAGTGCTCTTACTACTCCGTACTCTGGATGAGAGATTTATTATAAACGCCATCTCTCTGGGCGCTCGGGGATGCTTAACAGGTTCGTCAAATGCAGGACAGTTTATTCAAGCGATTCGGACAGTGAGCAAAGATGAGATTTGGGCGGATATAAAAGTGATAACGAGGATATTGACCCGGCTTTTGCCCTCAAAAAAAGGCGAATCCGCGTTAAATCCAAGTCTTACAAAGAGGGAAGAAGAGATTATAAAGCTTGTCGTCCAAGGCTGGAGCAACAAGCAGATCTCTAAAGAGCTTTTTATAACCGAAAACACGGTAAAGACTCATTTGGTGAACATATTCAGAAAGCTGGGCGTCACTAATAGGCTTCAGCTTGCTATGGATTTCATTAATCAGGATATTTCTAAGTCTGTTTCCAGGCCTTAGATTCCTAATACTAAAGTTGTAGGAAAGAGCTAAAACTAAAATCCCTCCAAAGTTCTATTGAATTTCATATCCAAGAAAGCTACATTATCTCCCCTGAATCTTTAATTTTTGTGGAAGGGTGGGAAAGGCAATGAATAAATCAGAAAAGGCATTTTTATTAGCTCCTAACCAGTTTCCATCTTCCTTTTCCTTCCCTTGGCTGCCGCTGTGGCTCTAATGGTTTCTTCCAAAGCCACAGCGGCCTTTTTTGACTTATTTAAAGGGGAATCCCCTCTGCATCTTCTAGTGTCTCCACTGTTTGGATGGAAAAGAAATGGATATACAAAGAGCGGTTCAAATAGCAAAGAGGGAATGGGAAAACATAAGACTATCGCTCCAGATGTGCGGCGATATAGGAGAATTTGATTCAATAAACCACATAAGCAATTGTACTAGCATTGTATCTGAGACCTTACCTCTTATTAGAAACCTCATAGAGATGGAGAATAAGCTCTCAACTTACGGGTACTTTACACCAGAGGCTGGCTATGTTTTCACATATCTCGCATCAAGGGCTGGAGAGAGGCTTGGGCTTTCATATAAACTGGCTCAGACCTTTGGCAGGGGATATGGCTGGATTAGAACCGGTTGGTTTGATCTAGAGAGTGTAGAAAGGCGACACTTAATAAAGCAGATAATCTTTTTTAAGCTCTTCTTCCCACTGGGAAGGGATTTCATCAGCTGGGACTTTAATTCGCCAGCGGTGAAGGCGAAACTGAAGGCTGTAGTGTATAAGTTTGCCGCATGGCAGAGTAATCCTGATAGCTATATTCAAGATATTAGAGAATGTAAAGAACAGTTAGAGCCACTTTGGTATGGTTTATCATTAGCCATGAATCTTAATGAAGAATTCTCTGAATTTATTACTGCATGAATTTCAGCACTAAGTCTTTTTTAGAAAGGTTTCCTCACTAATTCTGAAAACTATTCATCCGGGTTTTTGTGCAAAAAGCCACGGCTCTATCGCATGGCTAAGGGGCAAGCTGGCAAACCCTGTCTACTCATCAACCGTGGGCTATGAGAATTCCTAGCAGAATAATTATCATAAGCGTTAGCAACATGACCCACATGCTTATAATATCCATCTGATTCATTTGTTTATTCATAATTGCATACCTCTATTTAAGTACATGGGAACTTTCCATTTTCTACATTTCAGTCTATTTAGTCCCTCTTTTTATAAGCGCAAGATATATGCCAGTGAAATACCCTTTATTTTCGGGTGTCTTAGATTTAGAAAGATGTCAGATGTATCAAATTCGGACATATAGCTTTTTTTTCAAATAGGTAATATCCTATATACAATTCTTAAATATTTCAGTGAATTATTGTGGACAAGTTTGATGACATACGGTTTGCAAATTAGATTCCTATAAATGATAAAATTTCTAAAGAGAAACTTAGAGCTTAAAAGGAGGAAAAGGAGATGAGAAGGCTAATTGCTTTAAGCTTAGTCTTCGTTTTGGTATTTTCAACTGTGGCATTAGGAGCAACAAAGAACGTAGGGGTTGCAAAAGCAGGAAATGCTATAGTTGGAGAGGTGGTATCTATTGAAGGCGGAACTGTTACGGTAAAAGATGATAAAACGGGTAAAGAAAGTAAGATTCGAGCAACCAAGACTCAGCTCAAAGGGCTAAAAGAGGGGTATAGGATAGAAGTAAGGGAATCTAAAGGTACGGCAAGGTCCATCAAAGTCCTTGGTATATCAACGAGTGCTATAAAATCCTAGATAGAGCCTATGGTGTAAGGCGTTCAAAGGAGATAGTATATCGATAGAGTACAAGAGAAAACTGCGGATAATGCAAAGAGGTGAGTCACGAGTCGAATCTTAGTAGTAGACGATGAGCCAAACGTAAGGCTTGTCTATAGAGAAGTCTTACGTGATAGAGGATATGAGGTTTCGGAGGCTGAATCGGGAAAAGAAGCTTTTGACATACTGAATCGTGAAAGGATTGACCTTGTTGTCTTAGACATAAAGCTTAGATTAGAAAGCGGACTTGATGTGCTTCAAAGGGTTACTAAGGAATTTCCGAATCTCCCTGTGATAC
>JBLNAE010000073.1:0-3987 GCA_050259195.1 Ignavibacteriales bacterium | reverse complement strand
CTCCCTAAAAGAAGGCAAATAGGAAGCCTCATCATCTCTTTTTAAGCTTTCATTTCTTAGTTTGCTCGGCGTAGTGTATAGTCACGATAAATTTAAGGAAACTTAGTCCTACGTCCTAATTGTCTATTTGCCGTACTTTTTAACCGCTTGTTGGATATGCGGGGTAGCCTTTTTCAGGTCATCGGGAATCATTACCGGATGTAACTCTAGGCTGGCATTAAACGCAAGGAACCAGGGCTCAGCTATCGCAGGGATTTGTGAAGCATCTTGCATTTCGAAGAAGATGAAACCCGTCCTTTGCCCCTTTTCAGCGAGGAAATATACCGCTTCGGGCTTTTGTTCGGCGAGGATTGCTGCAATGGTTTCACCTAGACGACCTTCTTTTGCTACCTTGTTGCCTACCTCAACAGGAATTGAAACTTTGAGTAAAAAACGCATGAAACACCTCCATACTTCTATTTAGGAACTGTTCATTATAATACATGTAGTCATATCTCTTGAAAAGTTTTCTTCCCGTAAATAAGGATAATTGCGAGGGAGTAGTGAAGTGCCTCAATAACATGAGTAGTGTGTAGCCGATGATGTGAAGTGCCCGTGTTAATTGCCTCGAAGTCGTGGACGGAACAATCAAATCGTGTCTGACATTGTATCGGAGAATAGTAAATCCCATTTCATCACGAACTTTTGCTTTTCTTTCAGCTTAGACATAACACCACGCTATAACCAGCGGCGTACACGTGCCTTGTACTGAAGGTATTCTTGACCAAATTTTAGCTCCAGATAGCGCTCCTCCCGAACGATGACGTAGCTCTGGATGACAAGTAGTAGTGGCACGAGCATAACCACTACCCACAAAGCATTAAGCCACAACCCTACCCCAAGATAGAGAAAAGCAAAACCGACATATATGGGATTACGGCTGAAACGAAATGGTCCGTCAGTAACAATGGCAGTCGTTGGTTTCACAGGAATTAAGCTTGTCTTTGCCAGCCGAAAAGTTCTTACGCTCCAGATTATGAGAGCTACCGACCCTATAATACACACCATTGCAGGCACGAGATTGACTGTTCTCGGCAATAATGAAACGGGGTAAAGATGTTGAACAACTAGACCGAGGACGAAGGCAGCTAGGTAGAACAAGGGGGGCGGAAAATAGACTCCAGCGTGGTCAGAGGGTTTCGGAACCGAAGAATTAGGCATTACAGCCATCTCTACAGGACACTATAAATAACTAGAGGATGAACCTCACTCAACATCAGTTTAACCCATTTTATGCACAACCTGCTTATATCACAAGTAACATTCTACTGTCAACAAGAATTCTCTTGCCAATCCTCTTCTGCGGCGCTTACTCACCTTTTAGTAAACAATTAAGATGTCGTCAGAGGTTGCTCAACACAGGGTCTTTTATTTTATTAGAGTATTAACTTTGTCTGCGAATACCACATTTTAGGGCTTGCTCTTAGCACCTGCTGATTTCAGTAATTTAATCACCTTATCAACGTTACGACCCTTTGCCCAATCCAGTGCCGTCTTGTCCTTCTCATCTTTAGCATTCACATCAGCCTTTGCATCTATTAGAGCCTTAATCGTCTCTATGCGACCAGCCGAAGCTGCTGCCATCAGGGCAGTATAACCATGGTTGTCTTTAGCATTAACATCAGCACCTGCCTTCAATAAAGCTTTTACTACATCTGTGTCAGGGCGGAAAGATGCCAAGAACAGTGGTGTATAACCATGGTTGCCTTTAGCATTAACATTAGCACCTGCCCTGATTAAATCCAGAACTTCCTCGGTTTGACCATCATGTGCCGCTCTTATCAAATCGTTATTTAGTTCCTCTTTTGAGGCAGATGATACTTGGGAGGTCCAATTAAGGGAGATTATCAAAAGAATCAAAATCAAAGAAAAGGTTCGGTAATACATTTTATACCCCTTTTTAGCACCTTGTGTTGTCCGCGGTTTATAACTATACTCCAAGGAAGGTCTAGTAACTTAGTTTTGTATCCGCTGTTTATTATAGAAACGAGCCCTAATGCTAAATACTATCGATTTTATACATTTTAGGGATGCTCTTTAGCACCTGCTAATTTTAGTAAACCAATCATCCTTGTATAGTTATATCTCACCACAAGTATCAATGGTGTATTACCAGTATTGTTTTTAGCGTTCACATCAGCTTTTGAGTCTATTAGAGTTTTCTATTGTATCGAGGAAGGCAAATTTGTTTGTCAACACTTTTGTCAACAGTTGAAGTGTAAAAAATAGAAAAATCGAGAATAGTCTAGAATAAGAGCTAGAGAAGAAATAACCTTAAATCCCTTCTAACATCAAGGGTTTTTTATTCTCTGTTTTTCACCTTGTTTCTACGTATTACCAATCCAATTTCAGATTTTCTGAAGTGAAAGTAATTTAAAAAGCTAATGGTATGTTTGCTTCCTTTGCTCCTCTGGCACACAGTTGAAAAGAAAGTTTTTATTGATAAGCAACTCTATTCGGGTATATAATAGGTTTGTGTATAAAATATAATGAACATAAGCCAGCAATAAGGAGGAGACAGCAAAATGCCCAAAGTAAAGGTAAGTGATATAAATATGAATTATGAGGAACAGGGATCGGGAGAACCTCTGATTCTTATACCTTATACAAGTGCCGATTATGCCTGCTATGCTTTTCAGACTCCGGAATACTCAAAGTACTTCACATGTTACTCTGTGGACCCGAGAGGAGCTGGTGAAACTGATAAACCAGAAGGCACCTACTCTACAGAGCAGTATGCCGATGATATAGCAGGGTTCATGCAGGCAGTAGGAATAGAACAAGCCCATATAATGGGGGTTTCCTTAGGCGCGGCCACGGGAATGCAGATTGCCGCAAAGTACCCGGATAAGGTTAAGTCATTATCGTTGCATAGTGGATGGACAAAAACCGACCCTTTTCTTAGAACCGTTGTAGAAGGCTGGCAGTTGGCGGCTAAAGCTATGGGCAACGTTGCAGAGATGGTTATTAGATATATTTTCCCCTGGTGTTTTACCCCCGAACTCTATGCCGCCAAGCCCGACCACATAAAGGCACTGTCTGATTTTGTTAGGGGAAGACCAGCACAACCTGTAGACGCACTTATAAGACAGGCCAATGCTGTTTTATCCCACGATTGCGAATCTCAGCTAAATAAGATAAAAGCACCTACATTGATTACCTTTGGTAAGTACGATATGATAACCTCAACAACCCGTTTTGCCAATATAATGAAGAATAACATTAAAAACTCTGAGTTAGTGATTTTTGAGGGCTGTGCTCATGCGGGACTCTATGAGAGGATAGAAGAGTTTAACCAGAGGACATTAGAGTTTTTGAAACGGCATTCTGGATGAGAAAATCTTTTGGGCTTCAGGAACTGAATGGAACGAGTCCTCACAGAGTAGGGCTGCTTGTAATACGCTTTCTAAAAAGCTCTGTGACATAATGTAGGGGAGAAAGTAAAAGACCAGTGCGGAGGAAAAAGACGTGCGCGAAACTGTCTATCAAGCTCAGCTTCAATGGTCTTCGGCTCTTTTTGGAGTTTCTCTCTACAAACGGTCTCAAAATATTTATTCTCCTTTAACAACAAACCGATAGCCTACCCACGGCTCAGTCAGGATATAGCGAGGATTCTGGGGATCAGGTTCAATCTTGCGGCGTAGTTGGTTAATAATGACCCGCAGGTACTCTGTCTGCTCTGATGATGACCACCCCCAGACGGCTCGCAGGAGGGTCCGGTGCGTTACCACCTTACCGGCATTTTGGGCCAGGTATTTTAGTACATCAAATTCCTTGGGGGTAAGCTTCACTTCTTGACCAGACATCGTGACCCGTCGTGTATCCGGTTCTATGGTTAATTCGTCTGCTGTCAGCACCGAACTGTCTTCCGCAGCCGGGATACGCCGTAGAACCGCTCGCACGCGAGCGAGCAACTCATCCATGCTAAAGGGCTTTGTTATGTAATCG
>JBLNAE010000072.1:0-6799 GCA_050259195.1 Ignavibacteriales bacterium | reverse complement strand
AGCCTTGTAGATAAAGATAAAAGAGAGAAGCTAACTCAGTGGAAGAAGAGGATTGAGCTTATCAGATCACCCTTTCTATAGATAAAGTGATAGGTCAGTACATTCACCTCAGAAAATCAGGGAACAAGTTTACCGGGAAATGCCCATTTCATGATGACCGCAGCCCTTCTTTTGTTGTATATCCTGAGACCTCCTCATATTACTGCTTCGGGTGCAAGAAGAGCGGAGATATTTTCAGATTTGTAATGGAGATTGAAAAACTGAGCTTCAAAGACGCGGTGGAAGCCCTCTCGCGCTATTCCGGAATATAAATATGGGGTAGCGGGTCATTTTGACTTTAATAGGCTCAAAATATCTTCAATCTTCCATAAATGATTTGTTACCTCAGCCGCCATTGCTGGCGTTACTCTTAGGGATTGATGAATACCGACTCTCGTGACTTTCCATCTGACTAGAAGGTGTAAAACTAACTACTTATATGCGATCGCAGCGCTACAAGGGCCCGCTAAATGGATTACTTCGTAGCTCTTAAACCCCGCTTCCTGACACCAGCACCAGAAATCTGCCCCAGTAAAGTCAAATGCATCGCCAAACTCGATGAGCATGTTAAGCGACATCATCAAACCAAATGCGTTTTCACGCCGCTCATCATCGATGATATTCTCGACCGCGATGAACGCACCTTTTTCTGGTAAAGCATCGTAAGCCAGCCTGATCAAGTGTTTCTTCTTCTCAAGATTCCAGTCATGCAAAATCATCCCCATCGTAATCACATCCGCTTTTGGCAACGAGTCCTTAAAGAAATTCCCAGAGGCGGTCTTGACTCGATCAGACAGCCCTTCCCAAGCTATCACCTTTTTTGCAATCGGTTCCACTTCTGGTAGATCAAACGATGTGCACTGCATGTGAGGATGCCTTTTAGCCACAAGTATCGAGAGTAAGCCGGTTGCTCCACCCACATCGCAGAGCGTATTGTATTTTGAGAAATCGAATTTATCGGCGAGTGCTATGAAGTTGCCACGTGAAAGACCTGTCATCGCACCCATGAATTGCTCCAAGCGTGGCAAGTCTTCATAAAGAGTCTCAAACATTGGTTTCTGACTGTGCTTAACCTCGTTTTGGGGCTGTCCCGTCTTGAGCGCAGTGCCCAAGTCATTCCAGAACCTGTAGAGTCGGTCGTTGCACATTTCAAAAAAGCCGCCAATGTATGAAGGGTTATTCCTGTTGAGATATAGAGCCGTCTCCCTTGTGTTTCCATAAAGGGCTTCTGGGCCATTCCCCTCGCGGTCTAAAAATCCAAGTGCAACCAACGTGTCAAAGAAATCCCAAATACCACGAGGATGCAAACCGAGTTTGTTGCCAAGCTCTTCGCCGGTCATTTTCTTTTCGCTGAGCACTGTAAACACCCCTAGCTCAAGGGCCGTGAGTAGCACTTTAGAACTCCAAAAGCCAAATCCGGCGTTAAGAATACGTGATGGGTCCGGCGTAGTAGTCATGAGGTTATCCATTTTATGCATAAACCATTTAATACCATAAAATGTATTCTAGTGTCAACAAGAATTCTCTTTAAAACAACACCTCTTTAATATCGAGCAGAAATTACCTGAGCTAACTATCTTAAGACGTGAACCTAAAAAGCTTGAAGATGAATGGGAGAGAATACAACTAGTAGAAGATGGTAAAGGTAAAGGATTTTGTCCTCAAATTGAGAAAGTAACAGTTAGACTTTCAAAAAACCGTCTAATCTCACGAGAAAATCTTGATAGCCTCATTCAAAATGACACACTACCCAATATGGACATACAAAACATCGCTCAAAACCTAAAATCCAGGAAAAACTACTCTCTCCATACCCCTTCAGTGGTACTCCCTAACGGGAGGGTGGTTGAGATGGTCTATGATCCAGTGGCAAAGGAAACGCAGTTTGCGCTTTTTCAGGATGTAGAGGTTAGGTATGAAAAGAGTATTGCCCTTGAGGATAACACAGCCCTTTTTCCATACTCACCCAAGAATAACCTGATAAGGAACGAGGTAGTCCTTTTCCCATCCAGGGCTGAGGAATATGGCTCGGACGAGGAACTCATACAGGATATAAAGGACTTTCTTCACAGCTATGTAGACCTCACTCCGCTGTTTGAAAGCATATCCAGTTATTATGTGCTCTTTAGCTGGATATATGATAGCTTCCGTGAGCTTCCATACCTGAGGGTGATTGGAGATACAGGAAGCGGTAAAACCAGATTTCTCCTTACTGTGGGGTCTCTTTGTTACAAACCCATATTCGCAAGTGGAGCATCTACGGTATCGCCTATATTCAGGATACTCGATATATTCCATGGAACGTTAATCATAGACGAAGGTGACTTCAGGATGAGCGATGAGAAGGCAGAGATAGTAAAGATTCTAAACAACGGCAATGCTAAAGGATTCCCGGTGCTGAGAAGTGAAACAGTAAAAGGCAAGGAGTTTAATCCAAAGGGGTATAACGTCTTTGGGCCAAAGCTTGTAGCAACCCGCGGATACTTTCAAGACAATGCTCTAGAGTCAAGGTGCATTACCGAAGAGATGGGTCAGAGAAAGCTAAGGGAGGACATACCTATAAATCTCACAGATGAGCATATGCAAAAGGCACTCCAACTCAGAAATAAGCTCCTCATGTTCCGGTTCAGAAATTTTGGAAAAAGGGACATAAATCCGGATCTCGCTATTGAAGGCGTGGAAGCAAGACTGAATCAGGTGTTTATCCCGCTTCTCAGTGTTATAGAAGATGAGAAAGCAAGGGCTGAGTTAAAAAGTATTGCAAAGGAATACCACAAGCAGATTGTCTCAGACAGAGGAATGGAGATGGAGGCTCAGGTCTTAGAGACGATTCGAAAGCTTTTTGGAATGAGAGAAGAACCCACTATAAAAGAAATCACAAGCCACTTTATAGAGAATCACGGTAATGATTATGAGAGGAAGATAACTCCAAAATGGATTGGGAGCATTATTCGAAGAAAACTCAAGATAAAGACCGAGAAAAGAAGAGAAGGGTTTGTCATCCCAAGGTCGGAGATAGAGAAGCTGGAGAGACTGTATGAAAAGTATGGTGTTTCTGAGATGGATAAGAGCCAGGATTATAGTCAGTATGGTGAAAACAGTACCTATTAAGTGCGCCAGAAAACAGATCCCTTGTTATAACCCCATTACAATGTTCACTATGTTCACATGTTCACAGATGGCTTAAATACAGCGTTTTTAGAGATTGCTTTCTAAGCAGCACCTTTGATTTTTATTGATAAATACAGGGTTTGTGAACTTGTGCACTTTGTGAACTTATTCGGGGTATATGAAAGCCAAACACATTAAGTTTTGGTCTTGGATTTTGATTAGAACTTATAACTTTAGTCCTGTGCTTCTGAATAACTGGACTTTTTTCCATCCAAAAGATCAAACTTGATTCCTATTATGCAGTATGATAAAAATTTGACATACCTAGATAGAGGTATCAATGGGGTAACTTTTAGTCAACCTAAAAATTCTTCTACATCAGGGATGCTCCCGTCCAATAAGAAATTCTCTAATCATTTCTTACACCTTTACAGCCTTATAAATTTTAGATTGATTCTTCAGAGCTTAAGATGGGAAACTCGATATTTTGAGATAATGCACCATCAAAATAAAGAAATGATATAGTAAGTTAAATTATGCCAAGGGAGGTATGAAAAATGGATTTTAGAGATGAGTATGGAGATTACTCCGCCCAAGAGGCTATGGATACTATACTCCTAATCCTCAAAAAGAAGGGATTTAAAATTGATGAAATGAGCTTTACCTGGACTTTAGTTGGGGTACTTTTTGATAGGGGAATAATCTCCCGCCAGGAATTTGAACGTATATACCCCTTGCTTAAGAATCAAGCGAACGGAAGACAGGAGTTCATCGAGAAGGCGCAAGCCTAGAGAACTACATGTTTTTCTTTTTCATTGAAATAGGTACACCAACCCTCCTTACCTTAACTGGCTGCTTATCAAGCTAGATTGGTAGATTTCAATGATACGTATGAACTACTTATACCCTAAACAGGTTGATATAATCATCAAAAAGCGAGAAAGCTCTCTCGGTGTTTTTCTGAGTGAGGTTGAGAGTTTCCTTTATAAACTTATCTGAAGCGTTTCTAACTGAGCTAACGTAGTCTTTTTGAAAAGCCACAAAACGGTCAATTGTATCATTCGTTGCCTTTTGTAAGTTTTCATTCCAGGGTGTTGCTACTCCTTTTGGAAACTTTGAGTAGAACTTTCTTCCAGCATTGATGTAATCCTGCTGAAAATTCTGCCACTGCTCAACCTGAGTGTTTAAAATCCTTAGATTCTCTTCTTAATCTAAAACTCTTCTCTATTCCTGGGAATAACCCTGTTAATCTCTACTAGATAGGGTAGAAGATACTATACAGAGAAGGAATGAAAATCGTATTTAATTGAAAGCATTTGTCAAATTGAGCTTTCTTTTTGCTATAGTGTTTCCAAACCATAACCCCGAAATGCGAGATTCTTGAAGCAGATAAGGGCGAGAAGTAAATAACGAATACAATGAAAGCAAACCTCTAATAATATAATCCTCTTATTATGCTTTCTCTTGCTCCATATGTTATAGGAGCAATAGTTATCGATGGAAATCATTTTCCTTTTGTCTCAGGTGTCATAGCGTTTGTTGCTGTAATCAGTCACAACATTAGACTGGGCAATGACAAAACTCATCTACGGCAGAAGAACAGCTATTCAATCTGGTTTAGAATCAGTCTCATAAATGGGTTAAGGACTTGGAATCTATATTCAAGGTTGAAATTTAATCCCCATTTACCTTAAAAAGGTAGGTAAACTTAAACTTGAGCTACCAACACTCTTCTGTCTGGAGGTGCTCCATGAATTTCGATATATCAAAAGCATGGGTGAAGATTCAGCAGATGGTCAATCAGTTAATTACAGCTCTGCCGAATATTGTGTTGGCTTTTATAGTCTTTGTTCTCTTTTATTTTATTGCAAAAGGAATTAAGATCCTAGTCCAACATTTCACTAGAAAGCGTCAGAGACATTATAGCCTTGGATTGGTGCTCGGACGCCTGTTGCAGTGGCTCGTCGTTCTCGTGGGTCTCCTTGTGGCCTTATCTATTGTTGTACCATCGTTTAAAGCAGGAGACTTGATTACACTTCTAGGCATCGGCGGTGTGGCAATTGGCTTTGCGTTCCGCGAGATATTTCAGAATTTTCTTGCCGGCATTCTGCTGCTCATAACTGAGCCGTTCCGCATTGATGACCAGATCGTTGTTGACAACTTTGAGGGAACAGTTGAAGACATTGAGACTCGCGCCACGACAATCAAAACCTACGATGGGCGCCGCGTCGTAATTCCAAACTCTGACCTCTTCACGAAGTCTGTGATCGTCAACACTGCCTTTGATATACGCCGCACGGAATACGACGTTGGTATCGGTTATGGCGACGACATTGATCGGGCAAAAGGATTGATCCTTGAGGCGATGCGCGAGACGGATGGGGTCTTGAAAGTGCCGCCACCCGATGTGCTCACAGTGAAACTCGATAACTCTACTGTGAATCTTTGCGCGCGCTGGTGGAGTCGGTCGCGACGCGCAGATGTGCTTGAAGTGCAAGACAGTGTCATCACCGCAATTAAGAATAAATTAACCCAAAATGGCATTGACCTTCCATTTCCGACACAACAGATTCTTTTCCATGATCAGACTGAAGAAACTGATGGTGACCGCTTGCGTCAGCGTGAAGGATGGCCGGCAGGAGAGGGTAACGTGCCAAGACCGCGTACCATCTCAGGTCTGCTTAGGAATCTCTCTGAGGTGCTTATACAAAGGGATGCTGATAATCACGCGCAGAATGCAAAGGATGGTGAGTAAGAACTAGATAGGTAACAAAAATTTGTAAAAAGAATATAACAATCCATGTTAAGCATGTTCTGTACAAATAAAAGCGGGTGCACCCTTCGATAGGCTTAAGGTGAACGGTACTTAAGCCAAGCCGTTCGTGGTGAGTTTGTCGAACCATAGAACGGCGCTAATGCCATCATCTTCAAGTTGCCTGACTACCAGTACGTTTCAGTGTCATACAAAACTGTATCACACTGAGTGTGCCTTTCATCCCCCACTACAAATGGGGGCTTTCAGGCACAGCTTAGTAAGAAGTTCGTGCATAAAATGGGTTAAATTGTCATCTCCTGGCATCTCATAATAAAATTGCACATTTTGTAGATCGCTATTGGTATACTTGTAAATAAAAGGGAGACAAATTTGACTATTCGCTCAATAAGATTGAAAGGGGTCTGCCTTTTTTTAATTTTTCCCCTTGTCATCACCATCTTCTTTTTTGTAAATTCAGCCCTGGGAAAAACTGACCAAACAACGGTCAGAATATCGAAAATAAAAGTAAAGGGCGCAAAGACTGTTTCCGTAAAAGAGATAAAAGGAAGAATAGCAACTGAATTCCCTTCACTTAACCCTTTTGCAAAAAAGCCGGAGTTTGATGAAGAGACATTAAAAGAGGATATGATTAGGATCCAAAGGCTCTATGCAGATCATGGGTACTATGACGCTGAGGCAAATTATGAACTCAAATACAACGGAGAAAAAAATAGAGTAAAGATTACGATTAATATTAAAGAGGGAAAGCCTGTTATTCTGACCGATTTGAATATAGAAATAGTGGGAGAATTAAGTGAAGATTTGAGAAAGAAGATTCGTGACTCGGTGCCGCTTAAGGTTAAGAAAACCTTTTCGGCAATAGATTACCAGGCG
>JBLNAE010000071.1:0-10284 GCA_050259195.1 Ignavibacteriales bacterium | reverse complement strand
CTAGTACTACAGTTACCAACAGCAGTACAGAATTGGGTTTCACAAC
This sequence comes from Ignavibacteriales bacterium, assembly GCA_050259195.1. Lineage (GTDB taxonomy): Bacteria > Desulfobacterota_D > UBA1144 > Nemesobacterales > CSP1-2 > PSLL01. The sequence continues at coordinate 10,238 of JBLNAE010000071.1, read as the reverse complement.
TGGTGATTACAGGAGTACTGTCCCAGTTCCCTGCTCCTTCATTGCCGTAGTTTATTCCCATATAATTCGAAAGGTCGAGGATTGTAAGAATGTCCGGCTGTCCGCCTACAAATTGAGAGATTATGATGTTAAGGTCTTCAACGTCGTTTTTAACAATAGGGTTTCCATGAGCACCGGTTACAAAAAGCAATGTAATTGCGAGCGGAGCGAAGGGACAGCGAAGCAATCTTTTGAGATTCCTCACTGCGCTCGGAATGACATTTCGTGTCAGTTTGTAAATTCTTCCTTTTAAAAAACTAAATTTAATAGACATTACTTGCACCTCCAGGAATAAAACTTTCAAACCCCGCTGATACCTCCGTTCCGGTGTTTATATTGGAATTTGTATCGTTCTTATCTTTATCCCCGGCATCCTTTCCGGTAACGATGAAGCTTGTAGGAACCAGCGCAGCGCCCCCGATACCACCGGAAGGAAGACTCACATGCTTAAGGGGTCTTCCTAACAATTTTGTTGGCGGTGGAACCTGTAAAAATGGGACTGGACCGCTGGAGCTATTATAGTCTCTCGGACCCGTTCTGCATTGTGCCCCGTTTGGAAGTGTAAGCTGTATGCCTGTTGTAATGCCGCTTTGAAGTTGAAAATAGAGTGTTTCAATTCCCACTGTTTCGAATTGCTTTCTCGCTTCATCAACGCACCTTTCAGCGGCGAGAAAGGCCTCCTGCCCCTGCTTGTAATTGGACATCATCTGGAAATCCAGGTTTGAGATGAAAGAAGCCACGGTTGCCAGTACGGAGATTATAAGAAGTATTATTAGGGCTAAGATTAAAGCGATTCCGTTCTCTTTTTCCAGATTTTTCATCTTTGAGTCTCCTTAATCATCCAAAATCTTCTCTAGCCATGTTTCTTATATAAACGGTTGTTGAAAAAACCTTGTATATGTATCCCGCTTTCAGCGCCGGAAACGTATCTGATGTAGTAGATGTTGTTCTTTGAGGCACATCGCCGATCCCGGTGATTGTCTGTACAGGGATGCGGATTCCCTCTGTTAGAGGAGGTCTTACCCTCGACCTTACCAGGAGGTAAATTTCAACACTTCTTATATCCTTTTGCCTGCCCAAAAGAGAAGGGTCGGCGGCGAAATCCGAAAACATTCTTTTAGTGGTATCTTTACAGCTACTGGAAGAGCAGACACCGACTTTTGTAACTCCGCCGTCTGTATCTTGAAGGTTGAAGACGAATTGAAGGTCGGCTATTCCAGGGGCGTCACTGCCGCCGGCAACAGGTTGAGGGCTACCCGTTGCATTTTGAATAATCTCAAACTGTTTTAAGGTTGTATCAATGTTAAAGCTTCTTGACCGTACTATAGTCATCTCGGATGTCTGAGAGGCGATAGTCGGTATAAAACCATAGTTTACTCCATTTACGGCCACGCCGTTTATGAAATTACTCAGTGTGGAGAAGCTGCTTACCGGAAAATTTTGTTCTACAATTGAACTAACGTTGTCTGCAATCGTGGCCTGCTGTGTGGTTGTATCAACCGTGCCTACCCTTAAGATAGCGGAGCATTCGGTGCACGACTGTGGTGTTGTTCCACAGTTCACACTAGGGTCTGGACTACAGAGATTAATCCGCGACCTGAAACCAAGTAAATCGCCATTTTGGATTAATGGAGTTCCCCCAGCCGGAAACCAATCCGATGGAAGTTGTAAAACCAGAGGCGGCCCCGGGCTAACAATTGACACAATACCCGGGGTTGAAGAGAACCTCGGGGCTAAGGGGTTAGCGCTCTTAGTGCTATCCTCCCCCCTTGTTATATCCCAAGTGTATATGGTAAGGCAATCGGGTGGAGAGTTTACAGTTCCGGCCTTGGTCGTATTTGTTGTAGCACAGCCAGTTGAGAGGCTACCCCCATTTACAAACTTCAGTGAAAATGGCTTTCCCTGCCTTGCGGTAGTGTTTCTGATTTCTGATGCAATGTAGTTGAGAGCGGCTCTGCCCGTCTGGTCTAAATCCACATCCTCTTTCGTGAAATTAGACTGTCTTTGCTGCTGCATAAATGCTACGGTTAAACCCGTAAGAATAAGGGCGAAAATAGCCGTTGCAACTAAAAGTTCAATTATTGTAAAGCCTCTACTGTTCATCAAAAACCTCCTTTACTCGCCTTTCGAGTAAAATGTCTAACTTAAGGGACGTGCGGAACGCGAACCTGAGTCCAACCCAGAATAAAATCGGAATAGGTGGTGTCTATGTGAGCGGTGACTTGATATGCCTGAGTCGCAAGCGTATCTGCTATAATCAGGCTGGTTAAGCCGGTTTTAGTAAATTGGGTTTGCGTCTTTACGGCATAGGTGATTGAAACTGTGACTACATTTGGAACAACTGTGGCATCCACATTTGTTGTTGCTTGCTTAATCATGAATAGAGCCGCTCTCTTTGCTTTAATAAGGTTGGTAAGATCGGTCTGGCACTGGGTTTTTGAAGTCGTAAAATTCACATTCTTTGGATCAAAATTCTGAATATCTATAGCCGCACAGGTTGTTTCAGTAGTGCCGCTGGTTGTAGTAGGCGTTATAGCCTGTAATGGGTCGCAAGGACACGCACTACAAACCGAGTTGGTTGAACCGCTACAGTAAGCGGTATCAGGGGTTCCTCCCGCCTGTGCCGTCAAATAAGCCGCAGAATTGAGTAGATACCGGCGCTTTACCTCTGCCATGTCCCTATCGCTTATAAATTGAATTATATTTGTTGCGGTTGAACCATTTTCTGCGTATTGTTTTTGTCTGAGTGAAAGGGATTCCATCTCGGCTAAACTCAAAAAACCGACAGCCATTATAAATGTGGCAACGAGAATCTCTATAAGTGTGAATCCATCCCGGTTTTTAACAAAAAGTGGCGTAAGTCCCCTTGCTTTAACTATGGAGATATAAGGCACACTCCTTTTGTTAGATTTACATTGCATTATATAGCTCCTTGCTGTATAATCTTACTGTGACCAAGCAAAGCCAACTCAAATCTAATAACAACGTAGTTTATTCTTGCATCTATCATGTGATCTGGTGTACAAAATACCGTAGACCTGTCTTGACAAGTAATATTGCACAACGCCTTAAACAAACAATCCAACAAAAAGCCGATACATTTAAAGCCAATATTATTGAATTGGAAATTATGCCAGACCATGTGCATCTTGTTGTAGAAATTGACCCACAATTTGGGATTCATAGGCTGATAAAAAACATTAAGGGTTATTCTTCCAGAATATTGAGACAAGAGTTTGAATCTCTGAAGAAACGACTTCCTACTCTGTGGACAAATAGATATTGTGTAGTTACGGTAGGCGGTGCTCCACTTTCCGTTCTCAAAAAATATATAGAACAGCAAAGGAATGTTTAAGTGAAAAAGGGTTATAAATATAGACTTTATCCCACCAAAGAGCATATCTGTAGACTTGAATTTACTCTTGAACTCTGTCGAGAGCTTTACAATTGTGCTCTTGATCATCGGATACAGGCATGGAAGAGAGCTAAATATTCCGTTACTTATCTTGAGCAACAGAATTCTCTGCCACAGATAAAGGAATACAGAGCAGAGTATAAAGAGATATATTCTCAAGTGTTGCAGGATGTATTGAGAAGATTGGATAAGAACTTCAAGGCATTTTTTAAACGAGGCGGAGGCTTTCCTAGATTCAAGGGTAGGAACTGGTATAAGAGCATCACATATCCACAAAGTGGTTGGGGTTTCATGGGCACCAATCGAATCTCTATTTCTAAGATTGGCGTAATTAAAATCAAACAACACCGTCCGTTCCCTAAGAGTGCTATCCTTAAGACTCTGACCCTCAAACGAGAACTGAACAACAAGTGGTATGCGATAATCTCTTTTGAAATACCTGGTAGAAAAGATAAAGTTGGTGTTAGAAATGGTGTAGGAATAGATGTCGGGATTACTCATTTTGCTACACTCTCTGATGGCACTATCATTGAGAATCTCAACCATCTTTCCAAATCCGAGGCTAAGCTTGCCGATACTCAGAGAATCCTTTCTAAGAAAAAGAAAGGCACTAAAGCCAGAGTTGCCAAAATTCACCGTAAGATAGCTAACCAGAGAACGGATTTTCTTCACAAGGTAAGCCGTAAGCTGGTAGATAGTTATGACCTGATTGCTTACGAAGATTTGAAGATCAAGGATATGATGCAGTATGGCAATCTTGCCAAATCTATAAGAGATTGTTCTTGGGGTAAATTTCTGCAATACGTATCGTACAAAGCTGAAAATGGTGGTAAATATGGTATTGCAGTGGACCCAAAAGGAACATCTCAAATATGTTCCAACTGCGGTATTAGAGTACCAAAGAAACTTTCTGATAGGATTCATAACTGTCATCAATGTCATATCATCCTTGATAGAGACCATAATGCGTCCCGCAATATTTACAGGCTCGGACTGAGCCTTGTGCCCTCTTGTGGCACAGAAGCCCCTGCCTTTAGCCCTGGGGAGTAGTCACTTCTCGACATATTTACTCCTCAATGATTTTCTAGTTGTAAAATAAAAGGAGCAATCCCCATGCCAGAGGAACTTAAAATTTAAGCGGCTGATATTACTGGGATTTTTAAGATTAAAAGAGATTAAACTGACAATAATTGGAAATAGTGTGAAGAAATATTCACATTATTGTTTTATCTCGTGCCTTGGAAATAATCCCTTGCCCTTTTCTATTCGGCATCCCGGTTTGGTTATTCCCCACTGTTTTGCATTGGAAAAACGCTGAGATTCAATCGGGTCGGGGGAACCAATCTTTTTCCAAATTTCTTCAGCCGACTGGGGAATGAAAGGATATAGGAGTATGGCAATTACCCTTATTGATTCAACAAGGGTCCAGAGCACTGTATTTAGCCTCTCCCTCTTTCCGGCCTTTTGAAGAGCCCAGGGAGCGGATTCGTCCACGTACTTGTTTACAAAGGCTATGAAATCCCAAACTATGCCAAGAGCCTTATGGAAGGCAACCTCATTCATCGCTTCTTCTAATTGCCGCACTGTATGGAGCGCTTTTTCCCTTACATTCTCATCGGGCGGCTCAAAAGAGTCGGGTTTTGGAACCCCGCTCTCAGAATACTTCTCTATCATTCCAAGGGAGCGGCTCACCAGGTTTCCAAGCCCGTTTGCAAGGTCGCCGTTTATTCTCCCGATAAGGGCGCTTCTTGAGAAATCCCCATCAAGCCCAAACGGAACCTCTCGAAGGAGGAAAAATCTCAGAACATCCGCGCCAAACTCATCAATGATGGCATAGGGGTCCACAACGTTCCCCTTTGATTTGGACATCTTCTCTCCCTCAATAGTCCACCAGCCGTGAGCGAAGACATGAAGCGGAAGGGGAAGCCCTGCAGACATAAGAAATGCAGGCCAGTAGATGGTATGAAACTTGAGAATGTCCTTTCCCACAAGGTGGATATTGGCTGGCCAGGTTTTGTTGAACCTCTCCATATCGTCGGGAAATCCAATTGCGGTAATATAGTTTGTAAGCGCATCAAACCAGACGTAGATTACATGCTTCGGGTTGCCCGGCACGGGAATTCCCCATGAAAAAGAGGTGCGGCTTATACTCAGGTCTCGAAGCCCGCCCCTTACAAAACTCACAACCTCATTTTTTCTGAACGATGGCTGAACAAAATCGGGATTCTTTTCATAGAATTCCAAAAGCGGTTTCTCATATTTAGATAATCTAAAAAAATAGCTTTCTTCCTTTAGCCTCTCTAATGGGCGTCCGCAGTCGGGACAGATTCTTGAGTCCCCAAGCTGTGTCTCAGTCCAGAACGTTTCATCAAACACGCAATACCAGTCTTCGTATTCTCCGAGATATATGTCGCCTTTTTCTTGAATTCTTCGGAAAAGCTCGATTACACCCTTTTTGTGCCTCTCTTCAGTCGTTCTTATAAAATCATCATTCGTAATATTTAGCTTTTCCCAAAGCCCTTTGAATCTAAGCACCACTCGGTCTGCAAGCTCGATTGGCCTTTCGCCGGATGCCGTTGCCACCCTTTCTATTTTCTGCCCGTGCTCATCAGTCCCCGTGAGGAAAAACGTTTTATCCCCGATGAGCCTCCTGAATCTTGCAATCACGTCCCCCGCAATGGTAGTGTATGCATGACCTACGTGGGGAACGTCGTTTACATAATAGATTGGTGTCGTAACATAGAAGGTTTTTGTCATCAGGGCCTATCTCCAAATCTGTAATTTATCCGGTAGGGGCAGATCCCCGTGCCTGCCCTAAATTAGGGCAACCACAGGGAGTTGCCCCTACTGTGTAATCTTCAAAACCAGATTCTCAATCACGGTCTGCTTGTTTGCGTTTCCTTGAAATACGGTGTACCAGGCCTTTTCAAGAAATCTGATTTTATCTATTATATTATCTACACTCTGCCTGTCCGAAAGTTTGCGCGTTACAGAAATTAGGTCTCTGTTCGATAACGAGTCTTCGCCGAAACCAATTTTGACAAGAACCATATCTCTTAACCAGAGCGAAATAATATCAAATATCAACATGAGTTCTTCTGTGTCCTCGGAAGCCGATAATATTGACTTTGCAAAACCGAGAACCTCAGAAGCGCAGTCGGGGCTGATGTTCGAGAGTTTCATAATTATCTCTTTCCTCTGAGATAAAAGGTCTTTATCTAAATCAAGCGCTCTCCTTAAACTTCCACTAGAGAGCCTTGAAGCGATTATGCACTCATCGGGAGACAAATCGGTTCTTCTCTTAATCTCATCAACGATTACATCTTGAGGAAGCGGCTTAAATTCAACCGACTGGCACCTTGAGCGGATTGTCGGAAGAAAAGCCTGGGGTTGAGAGGAGATAAGAACTATAACCGAATCGGATGGAGGCTCTTCGAGGGTTTTAAGAAATGCGTTTTGCGCGCTTGCATTCATCTTGTGCGCATCGTCTACTATTGCCACTTTAAACCTCCCTTCAAAGGGTCTAAAAAAAAGCCTCTCTTCTACCTCCTCACGTATTTGATCAACCTTGATGTCCTTTATACCTTTGTGCTCTACAATAAACACATCCGGGTGAATTCCCTTTTCTATTTTTTTGCATGAGTTGCAATCGCAATGTCCGCCGTTTGAGTTCTCTTGCAGGCAATTTAGAATCTTTCCGAACTCAATGGCCATGAGTTTTTTCCCTATTCCATCGGGACCGAAAAAGAGATAGGCGTGAGAAACGCGCCCTTCGCGGGATGCGCGCAGGAGAACCTCTTTTTGAAATTCATGGCCGATTATATTAGCGAAAAACATCATAATTATTTAGTCGCGAATTTACGCAAAATAAAAATCCATCTATCGGTAGGGGTGACCCGCCGGGTCGCCCCTACAATTATTGGCTAATGACCCTTTCTGGACAAACGCTCAAGCACTACGATTCTTATCTCTTCCTGTACCTCATCAATATCCCTTGCGGCGTTTACCACCTTTATCCTCCTGGGCTCTTTTTGGGCGATAAAAATGTAACCGTTCCTTACGCGCTCGTGGAATTCCACAGGCTCTTCGTCCATCTTTGTCTTTCCGCTCCTTTTTTCGAGCCTTGAGAGACCGACCTTTACAGGAAGGTTGAGTAGTATCGTAAGATCGGGTTTCAGGCTGAGCGCCGCCGTCTTTGAAACCTTTTCAACAAGCTCCAGATCAAGCCCCCTTCCATATCCCTGATACGCTATGGTTGAATCCGTAAACCTGTCGCATATCACAATATAACCCTCTCTGAGCATGGGTTTTATGAAATCCCTTACATGCTGAGTTCTATCAGCGCAGAAAAGATAAAGCTCTGCCAGTGGGTCTAAATCCAGATCTTTTTCCTCAAGGAGCATCTTGCGTATGAGCCTCCCAAGCGCGCCCCATCCAGGCTCGCGCGTGAGAGCTACTTCATGCCCCTGCTTCAAAAGGAACACCTTAAGAAGCTCGGCCTGAGTGCTTTTTCCGCTTCCCTCTACGCCTTCAAACGTAATGAACATACCTTATATTATTTGGTGTTGTGGATATACAAAGCTTCCCTTCACGTAACTCGCCCACTCTACACTTATTGGTTTCAGTGAATAAAGGGGATGATTCTCCGGCATCTTAAATGTAATGGTTGCGTTTTCAGTTCTCACAGGTCTCGAGACAAAGGGAATTGAAAACTTTATGATTTGAGTTGTTTCTGAGCTATCCCCTTGCAATTTCCCTTGTGTGAAGTAGTTAAGATGCCCTCCCACTGCGGCTTGAAGTTTGTCTCCAACATCGGCGGTTGCTTCAACAAACACCTGTCCTCCTACTTCGAGAACCGCTTTAAGCTTCCCTTTTCTCTTTTTGAGGGTTGTAACCCCAGGCTCAGCAGGAATTCCCACGCTCCGCGTAAAATCCCTTACAACCTCGGAACTATTAAAATAGCCAACCCAAAACCTGCCTGGCATCCCCACATCTGAACCCAGTATATAAGTGTCATGGTCCTTTATTTGAAGGGTTATATAAGTAAGGGTGTAAGCGCCAAATCCCGAGGTTTGAGAGGGGTCCGGAACCGTATATAAGTTAATAACTACTATATCATCTGGATGGGGTTCAAGCCTCTGCGGAAGGAGCGCTCTTATTGCGCCAGGGTCTGATTTAAAACCCATATAAAGCATCCACGCGTCTGTTACAAGCTGGGGTGCTGGCGGGATATTATTTTTTGTCATTGTCTAGCCCTCCTTATAATTCCAAATTCAAAGGGATAGTCCGATCTTATAAACACAAAAATCCTAACATAAGAACACGGAAATATAAACCTAAAAAGTAGGGGCTAAAGCCCTCAATTCCTCATCCGTCATATCCCTCCACCTTCCTCTTGGAAGCGCTCCGAGCCTAACGGGACCTACCGCAATCCTCTTCAGTCTCAAAACGGGGTGCTCAAATTTCAGTAGAAACCTCTTAACCAGACGGTTTCTGCCCTCGTGGAATGTTATCTCGACGAGCGTATTTTGGGCCTCGTATTTTATTATCTTTACACGGTCGGGTCTTGTAAACCCATCCTCAAGCCGAGTTCCCCTAATCATTTTCTCAAGCGTTTTTCGCTCTATTTTTCCCTTTACAAGGGCCACATAAACCTTGGGCAGTTTATATCTCGGATGAATTATGGTATTTGCAAGCTCCCCGTCATTTGTGAGGATTAAAAGCCCCTCCGTATCGTAATCGAGCCTCCCTACAGGATAGACCCTCTCCGGGATGCCTTTTATCAATTCTTGAATCGTCTTTTTGCCTTCTTGTTTGAGGGTCGTAAGATAGAGGGGCGGTTTATTGAGGACTACGTATCTCTTTCTCTCCGGTCTTATAACCTCGCCGCCGACTTCAATTATATCCTTTTCCGTGTCGACCCTATATCCAAGTTCTTTTACGACAAGACCGTTAACCCTGACCCTTCCCTCGCTTACAATCTGATCCGCTTTTCTCCTTGAAGCAATGCCGCACATAGAAAGGTATCTATTGAGCCTGGCTATCACCTTATATATTCCCACTCCAAGAACTTATTTTCTTTGGTTATGCATAATGAAAGCCTCCGTTGCGAGGAGCTAAGCGACGAAGCAATCCCTAAGAGATTAGAAAAAAATAATCTCAGAAATTCACAAATATTATAGTTCCTGATATTTCCCTAAAGGAGAGGGGCGTACCCAGCGGTTATCTCACCCTTTGTCACCATAATTCCATATGTAGTAATTGCAACCTTATTAGAAGGTTTATCATATTTGATCAACTCTGTGCGTGAGAGGGTTTCTGCTATATATTCAGTTTCGGTTGCATTATATCCTAGCTTTTTGCCAATTTCGTGCATATTAAACTGCTTAGACTGATCGTCTTTACAAAGGCTATGTAACCTGGAAAGAAATTTAAGGGCTTTTTTCTGGGTTCCTTCCACTCCCTTATGGGAGCTTATTAAAGAAGAGAGGATGTCATACACGGTTAATATGCCCACCAGCTTTCCTGCATCTGAGAACACGGGAAGGGCATTGAACTTCTTCTTTTCAAATATTCGCACCGCTTCAATCGAAGGAGTGTTTTCATTAATGGTGACTACATTAGACGTTTTTATATCTCTTATTTTATACAAATCGCTAATCTTATAATATTCTTGCCATGTTTCAATCTTATCCCCAAATTGCGGCTTGCGAAAATCCCTGTCAGTAACGATACCTACGAGTTTTCCCTTATCCATTACGAGAAGTTGTTTAAACCCCTTTGC
>JBLNAE010000070.1:0-6793 GCA_050259195.1 Ignavibacteriales bacterium | reverse complement strand
GTTGAACAACTCTAAAAATCTTCAGTTTACTTCTATATGGTGACAATTTTTGTCACGTATAACTCTTTGACTTTATAACAAACATTACTTCAGCCCGGTTTGTAATCGAAAAGAAGCTTAAAACTTTGTGGTTTGTCAATAAGTTACATTTGCGAATCGCTCCTTTTCCTTTTCCGGTATGAATCTTGCATTGAGATTTATATAGAAGCCAATAAAGGCACTGAAAGACAAAGTGCCTACAGGCCATTTTGTAAAAAGAGGTGGATAAAATGTGGATTCCTTTAGTCGTTGTTACGTTAAACTCAAAAGTCATCGAGAGAAGGAAGCTTGACAAGGAAGAGACTACCATAGGGAGGACACAGGAAAACGATATTGTAATAAAAAACCTTGCTGTCTCAAGGCATCATGCAAAGATTTACGCTAAGGACGGTAAAGTGGTTATAAAAGACCTGGGAAGTGCAAATGGCACATTTGTAAACGGAGCAAGGGCGGAGGAGGTCGAGTTAAGTACGGGGGATGTAATACTTATTGGTAAGTATGTTCTTAAACTTTACAACGAGGAAGCCCTGAGACCTATAGAGGACAGTGCCCCCCAAGGTGATGGGGGCACAGTTATGGTCGATGCCATAACTAGAGAGCAATTTTTGGAGAGATTAAAAAGCGAGCTAACTTCTCAGACTCCCAAGCTCATATCTTCTGAAGGCAAAGAAATTAAAATCAGTAATGAGTTTTTTACAATCGGCAAGGGGTATAAATCAAAGTTAAAGATAGATGGAATGTTTATAAAAAACCCTCATGCAAAGATCTTCAAACAACCTGACGGTGCTTACAGAATAATCAGTATGGGTTCTTTTTTTAGACCAACCAAGGTAAACGGAAGTCCTGTAAAAGAGAAAATTCTTAAAGATGGGGATGTAATCAAAATTGGAAAACATGAAATGATATTTACCCTGTAAATCATGGAAGAAGATGACAAGGATATTGTGGTATATAGCCTCACAGATATAGGAAGAAGAAGGAGAAATAACGAGGATTCCTTTCTATACATAGAGCTGGAGGGAAAAGGAAAAAGTGCTGCTTATCTTTTGGCGGTTGCCGATGGAATGGGGGGACACGCAGGGGGCGAAGTGGCAAGCCGCTGTATGATCAAGGTTTTAGAAAAATGCGTCACCTCAAACCCTATAACGGATGTTCTAGAGCTTTTAAGAAGCGCCATTAAGGAAGCAAATCGCTCTATACACGAAATGTCGCGCAAAAACTCTGAATTACTCTCTATGGGAACCACCTGCACGGCAATGCTCTGGACAGGGGGAAGCGCCTATATAGCCCATGTCGGTGACAGCCGCGCTTATTTGGTTAGAAAAGGCGAAACAAGAAGGCTGACGAAAGACCACACGGTTGTAGAACAGATGGTGAGATCCGGAATTATAACTCCTGAAGAAGCCGGGGCGCACCCTGAGAGGAACATGCTGATTAGAGCGGTTGGAATTAACCCCAATGTTGAGGTGGACTTGCTTCCGCCGATTAGAACAATTCCCGGAGATATTTTCGTGCTTTGCTCGGATGGGCTTACAGAGTTTGTCAGAGAAGATGAACTAGGAGATATCGTAACTCTTCATCCGCCGGATGAGGCTTGCCATGTCCTTGTTAGCATCGCAAATGAGCGGGGAGGAACTGATAATATTACAGTTCAAATTGCAAAGATTTTAGGAAAAACAAAAAAGGCATCTAGAATATTTGCTGATTTAAAAAATCTTTTTCAATGGATGGGGTAGTAGTATGGGAAGAGATTATAAAGCAAACCATGCAGCTGATCCTGATATATATCTGCCTCAAGGGATAAAGAGAGGAAGAGGGTTTCCTTATTCAGGAGAGGTCACTTGCTAGGGTACTAGCCTGAATAAAATAAAGGCTGAAAGGGATCCAAATAAAAACCACATAGCAATCGATAGCAAGAGGACAGCATATGTTAGGTAAGAAAATCGGTTCCTATAACATCTTAAATGAAATTGGCAGAGGTGGTATCGGTATAGTCTATAAGGGTATCCATACAAAGCTTGAGCAGGAAGTTGCAATTAAGGTTCTATCCTCTCAATTTTCCCAAGATCCATATATGCGAGGGAGATTCTTTAAGGAAGCAAAAATTCAAGCCAAATTTTCACATCCTAATGTGGTTAATATCCTGAATTTTCTAGAGGAAGATGGGATTATTTTTCTTATAATGGAGTATGTAAACGGAGAAACCCTGGGGAATTGGTTAAAAAGAGAGGGTAGACTGCCAGTAGAAAGAGCAGTTCCCATATCACTGAGTGTTTTAGAAGCCTTAGACTTTATGCACTCACGGAACGTTATTCACCGAGATATTAAGCCTAGTAATATCATGTTTACAGATAAAGGTCACGTAAAAGTAACAGATTTTGGAATAGCTAAAGTAATAGGTGAGCAGGGACAAACCCAAATAGGTATTACTGGAACGTTTCGTTATATGTCTCCTGAGCAAATACTAGGCGAAGAAACAGGGGTTGCATCTGATATTTACTCCTTTGGTATTACTCTCTATGAGATGGTTACCGGAATGGTTCCGTTTAACGGCAATTCAGAATATAAAATTATGAAAGGCCACTTAGAAGATCAACCATTACCACCATGGGAAACCAACAGCAATGTCTCAGAAGAAGTAGGAAGTGTTATTCTTAAAACTCTTAATAAAAATCCAAAAGACCGCTATCAAAAAGCAAAGGAGGTTGCCGAAGATCTTAGGAGAGCAATTAAAAAACCGAAAGAGGCAAGGTTTCTGCCCCAAATATTAATAACAGATGGATCCTGGAAGTTTCCAATTCACTCTTTCCATTTAGATGAGCGACAATCTTTAATTCTAGGTAGCTTAGGAATAAGTCTACTGACTGTTATCCTGATTTTAATGTGGCCTAAGTCCACTCCGAAAATATTCAATAATCCATTGCTCCCTACTGGTTCTATTAAGTCAGAGTTGGGGCTAAATTTTGATACACCGCTTGCTGAAAGCATGACCTTAGGCTATATATTGGCAAAGCTTGAAAACAGTGCTAAAAGCACAGATTCAGAACAAGAAGAACTATTATCAAAAGTTCCTATTAAGAAAGATAACAATTCTGCTCTAAAACGAGGAATTAGAGGTAAAGGCAGACGATACATAAGTAGGAGAGAAGAAAAGTCTTCCTCAAAATGGTGGATACAGGAGAAAGGTAATCAGGAAACAAATAACGGGTTAAAAGATGTACTTAGAAGAACTTTACTTTTACCTCAGCCGTAATGTTAGCTCTATGGACGGGTAAAAATCGAGGTTCGATGATTTTGGGAGAAGTTAGTCAAATTCTGGTTTTGAAGATAGAAGCTTTTTGGGAGCTGGCAGTTCCGGCAATTACATGCCAGGAGGGGAATAATGGGGATACCTATTATTGTTGTTACACTATTTTCGAGAGTCATTGAGAGAGTAAAGCTTGACAAGAGAGAGACCACTATTGGAAGGGGACGTGAGAACGACATTGCATTAAACAACTTTCTTATCTCAAGGCATCACGCAAAGATTTACACCAATGAAGGTAAGGTGGAAATAAAAGATCTAGGAAGTGCAAACGGTACTTTTGTAAATGGGACAGAAGTTGACGAAGCTGAGTTAACGACTGGAGACGTAGTATCCATTGGGAATTATGTACTTAAATTTTACAAAGAGGAAGTCCTGGAACCTGAAGAGAATCCTTCTTTCCAAAGTGACGAAGGCACAGTTATCGATGCCAGAATTGAGGTGAAATTTTTTGGAGATAAAAAGTAAGGCGAATCGATAATTGAGTTTCGATAGTTTGACTGAGTCCTATACGCGAAGGGGAAAGATAAAAGTTGGAACAGACTTTTGATTGACAGGACACGTATCAGCAAAAAAATTCAGCGGTATAAATGAGGAGGTTAGTGGATGTGGTGGATAGTATTGCTAATGATTTTTGCCATAGGTCTAATTATTAAAAACTATAATCGTTCAAATATAATTACAAAGCACAAATATAACAGAAATCATACGAAGATGTATGGATGCGATTATGAACATAATGGACATGATTGGAATGGAAACAAGTGGTATGATGCATATAACTTGTATGAACGAAATGAAGTTTGTAGGGACTGTGGAGGGAGCGTAGAGATTTTAGAAACTCTTTCAGCGCCTATGAAGCTAAACAAAACAGGTATATAGCCAAGGTTGGGAGTAAATAGATGTCCGATTCCATAGATTCACCGGTCTTCAACGTTGGTCTTTTCACCCACATTTCCCCAACTACTTTCGCATAGCAATCAGACTATAATAATGGAGAAGATACAAAATTTTCTACGCGGCGAATCTCTCTTTCGAATTAACAAGTTCAAAGAGGTGTTTTAACTGTGCTTCAAGGACAATGCCTTCTTGAAAATGGAGATGTATAACCCACCAGGTTCTGACATCCTCTACAAGCCGGAGGGAAAAGGAAAAAGTGCTACTTACCTTTTGGCGGTTCCGATGGAATGCACCGGCAAGGATAAAGACCTGACTCCGATTTTCTCAAGGATAGGTAGAGATGGTTTCCCTTTGAGCCACACTACCCCTGACCTAGTCTTTCTAAGAGATTTAGTAGAGTCGAGACAATTACCCTACTCTGACCTGTACCTGCTACCTAATGCACTAAAAGAGGCAGCACGAGCGCTTATCTTGCTCTTGCAAAGCTATACCATACCATTAATATTGTCGCTAAGTTTATCCATTCTGGTTTTCTTGCTGTATGTGGCTATATATAAATACAACATCAATCTTCTTTTATCATTACTGACACTTAGTATCTTGGAATAGGTGACTTTCTTTTGCAGATACTTTTTAAGCATATGCCCCAAACTCATGTTCTGTCCCCTCCCCTATATATTTCCTCAATAATTGAGGTTAATTTATAATCTCTTTGGAACATATGGAATTCAATAGGACATTGGTCAGATTTTTTAAATAGAAAAGTCAGTTCTTTTATAAGTAGGTAATACTTTAGTTTTACATTAAACTGAGACTAGGCCGGACCCACTCCTTCATTTAAAAACACAAGCGCAGTAAATCATAAGTAGTTATATAAGAAGCCCTGCAGGTAACAAAAGCTTTTGCTTTTGCCATGGTGTGTCCTCTCCATGAGTGTTCCCTTTCTCAATAATATAGAATATAGAGTGTGTTACTGAGTTTCCAACTATATTTCAGCACTGCCTCCGTTGTCTCCGACCCTGACCATGAGGCGGAAAGCAATAATTGCTTTTGACACTAGAGAGGAGACTCAAGACATAAGTTCGTTTGCTTGTTTCCTTGCATCTACACCATTACTACTTTGCAACCATCTCTCCTCATTGGCTTTTTGAAGCAAAGACTCAAAACCTATCCCGCCTATCAGCTGTCATCTCAAATAGGTTTGAGCATCCCGAAATCCTCAAGCCAGCAGAGACAAGAGGGACGACCGCTCCAGCGCCGCAGAGGCAATAAACAGAGAGTATGTCTCCGAACATAGCATCAGGGGAGACAGAAGAAACAAGCACTAAGTCTGAGGCAGATCAGACAGTTCGGAATATGGATAGGTCTTTCCTGGATGCCCACTGGTAGGGTATAGATCAAAGTGCATATCTGCAAATGAGCTATTAAAGTCTGAGCATTTCGTTGAGTTAAAAGTTACGATATAACTTTTACTACATTTTAGGAAGTATTTGTGTTAAAGGAGGTAGAGATAAGTTCACCAAGGGTTGATTCAGCTACAGTGTCAAGTGTTTTTAGATCTTCCAAGATTAGGGCTTTAGCGGGCTGCATTTGCCCTTTAATTTGCGTCATCGGCAACTTGGGCAAAAAGAGCTCCCCTTTTTCAAGGTGAGCCAAAATTAAGGCTTCATTTTGCGTATTAGGGGTTTTCGGGTCTAGACCTTTATGTATGGTCTCCACATCTCAATGTCGTGACACCTAAGGCAACAAATCCCTTGTTATAACCCCATTACAAGGTTCACTATGTTCACACGTTCACAGATGGCTTAAATACAGCGTTTTTGAGGGTTACAGCTTAATAACCATCCTTTGATTTTTACCGATAAATACAGGGTTTGTGAACTTGTGCACTTTGTGCACTTACTGCAGAGGTATATATAGAAAATAGCACCTGTCCTAATCCATCTAATCCAATCTATGAAAACCAGACCAATCCAATACGAGATGGCGGTTGTAGTCAATGACCTCCATGTTCCACACAACGACAATAAGGCTCTTAAACTTTTTGAGATATTTCTAGCTGACCAGAAACCAGATGTCTTTATCATAAATAGTGATTTCCTGGCTAAGAGAGAGTACAATTTGATGAATGCTTTTAACTGTGCTATTATTATCTAGTCTTCTAATATTATCTCTACTAACACCAGTATGAGATAATCCAATTCACGCACAGATTCCCCCCACAATAGAAGGTAATTCAAACTAAGGAGAACCATCCACATGAGTAACAAGATAGGAGCGCCAAAAGTAGCAAAGGATTTTACTGAAGAGGTAGTATATGAAACAACAGGATTTGTCAGAGAGAATTACATAAAGAGTTTCAAGCTACCTATATCTCTCTGGGAAAATAACCTAAAGTTTTTAAACACTCAGATTGAGCAGTGGCTTAGTTTTCAGGAGGATTATAATAATGCTGTAACAGAGTTCTATGATAAGTATCCAAATTGGAATGGAAATTCGAAGAATACAGGTAGTTTCTTTAAATACCCACTAGCTCTTCAGAAGAGTTAT
>JBLNAE010000069.1:0-3388 GCA_050259195.1 Ignavibacteriales bacterium | reverse complement strand
CTGCTGCCCCAAATGTGGGGCACAAAAAATCATGAAATGTAGAAGAATGAGCAAAATTGTTTATGATCTCAAGCTTAGCCGAGCTGGTATTAAGAGATGGGTTGTGAAGTATTTTTTTAACCGCTATATCTGTTGCCAGTGTCAATCCACATTCCTTTCCCAGCAAAGACCTTGGACAGCAAGCAAGTTCGGTTCAGGACTAGTAGCCTACCTTATCTATCAAGTTATTGACTTACAGATTCCACAGAACACCATTGCGCCGAGTCTCAACCAATTGTTTGGTTTTCATTTGGATCGTAGTAACATTAATCGCCAGAAGTCGAGGGCAGCTCAATATTACGAAAGCACCTACGAAGGAATCCTTAACAAGGTAGTAAATGGAAGATTAATTCATGCCGATGAGACTAAGATTAGCATTGGTGGGAAAGGTGCATTTGTCTGGGTACTTACAAATCTCGAAGAAGTAGCCTACTTTTACACCGAAACACGTGAGGGTGATACCATTCAAGCATTACTGAAAGAGTTTAAGGGAGTTCTGGTGTCCGATTTTTATCCTGCGTATGACTCAATTGACTGTCCACAACAAAAGTGCCTCATTCATTTGATGAGAGATTTGAATGATGATCTACTTCACCAACCTTTTAACACGGAACTGAAAGAACTGGTGCGAGAGTTTGCGATTTTGCTGAAGCCCATAATTGAGACAATTGATCGGTTTGGATTAAAAGCTCGTTTTTGACGGAAGCACAGAGTCTTTGTCGATCGTTCCTACAAAATGCTTTTCAAGCATGAATATATGACCGAAGCAGCGGCTAAAAATAAAAACCGCTTCGAGAGAAATCGTAATAAGCTTTTCACATTTCTTAATTATGACGGCGTTCCTTGGAATAATAATAACGCGGAGCATGCTATTAGGGCATTCGTAAAGCTTCGCAAGGTGATTGGAGGGATCAGTACGGAAAAAGGGATCCGCGATTATCTTATTCTTCTTAGTATTCGTGAGACATGCAAATACAAAGGAGTTAGTTTTTTGGATTTTTTGCGCTCCGGGGAGAAAGACATTGATGTGTTCATTAGGAAGGGCAACCATATTTCAAAAAGACATGCTTTGAATATATAGATTGTGTGAGTTTATCCTTTTTCTATATTAGTAATATGTTTCAAAACTCCTATAGTGTATATGGCCCTATCATGTCCTAGATACATGTCCTAGATAAACATCTTCAATCTCAGATTTTGTAAACCAAGTTCACAATCTAAACGAGATGAACTTGATAGAGCAACATAGTCCACTCCCTTTTTATATCCCTCAAATTCGTACACTTGCTACACTTCCTACACTAACTTTTAATCCGGTGTAGATAGTGTACGAAATGTACTGAATGGAAATATAGCCTATTTCCCTTCTCCTTCTGTATATCACAGAATTTGGGCATTTTGAAAGTGATGTATAAAGAATAACGATGGTTCAAAGACACCCATTTGGTATATCCGGTATACCATAAATGGTAAAGAAAAGTGGGAGTCAGTAGGGAAAGTAGGAGTGGTAACAAAGGACGTAGCACGGGCAAGGCTCGAGGAAAGAAGGCGTCAGGTAAGGTTAGGGCAACTGGATATGATAGGGAATAAGATACCCACCCTATCTGAGTTTTCACAGGAATACATTAAGCACATAAGAGATATAAAGGGTAACCGTTCCTGGATGTCTGCTTTGCAAAGGTTCAGGTTAAATCCTGGACCTACTCAAAACTTATCTATTCAATACTATCGAATTGTGACCACTATTGCCGTGTGGATTTACTTCACCGGAACATCTGACAATTCCAGGTGTAAACATAGCTGCTATACCCATAAGAAGTAATAACGCTCTAAATTTCCTTTTAAAAGTCTTAAGTAGCCTCATTTTGTTTACCTCCTCTCTCTATATATGATAATAAATTACAAAAAATATTTATTCAAAATATTTTTTCAATGGACAGAAATCAGTAAGAAGTTTTGATATTTGAAGAGAGAGTAGAAGAAAACCATTTTATGCACAAAGCTGTACCAGTCCTCCTATTTCACCAAGAATAATCTCTTGTCAAACAAAATTGTCTCTCCAATTGTCCATGTCAATAAAAGCAAAGGATTCTTTTCCTCTTCCTCTAGCCTGAAATATTATTTTCCATTGTTCTTTTGTCCTAACACGAGTTTCTTAAAATTTTTCATCAAGATGAACAGTCTCAAGATTGCCTTTATTTAAGCCATTATTTGATGTTTTTGGTTCTTATCACGCAAATGATCTTCTATCTTCCTATCTTTATTGGCTTGAAGTCCCTCAATAGTTTTATGCTCTTTCCTATTCTGATCTTAAATTAATTTTTCCTATGCACGCGCTTAGAGATAATATTCATGCCCACACTCCCAATCGCATGAACTCATTTGCATATTTTGAACCTTCTCTCATTCCCTACATTGACGGAAAGGTGAACGAGAGAGAGTTTCACCAGTTCACCCCTTAACACATTAACTTCCTAACGCCCAAGCTTCTAGCCTGTCTGCAAGGGCAACCACATCATCAAAGCTGATCTGCCTATTGTGAGTCTTTAATATCTCCGTAGCAGTGTTTAGAACTGCAAGCCTAGTGATGGTAGCTTGTCTGTTAAAGTCTCTGCTATGGGCTTCTTTAGGCTTATCATCAGACTCAGACTTAGCACCATTACTATGACCCTCAAGGTGTTCTATTGTTGCCTTGCCTCTATTCTTGATAAACAGCATGGCAGCGAATAGGTACTTACAAGGCTCTTTTCTAGTCCTGTAATCAGGACAGGTGCAAGTCATTTTCTCGGTATCCGCTTCATAATAGCCGCTCACTATAAACAGGCCATTGGAGCTAATGGATACCCTACCGGATTTATATAATACCATTCCCTTATCGTGTCTGGATTTGCTACCATTGAACATGGTAGAATTATCACTATCATTTGACCTACCGTTGCCCTGGGACTTGGTGGCGACCTTGTCCTGGGGCTTTTCATTTTTGACTGCTTGATTCCCTGACATTGTTAAGCCCTCTTTTTTGTTATCCTAGAATAATTACAAGACTTCTTTTAATCTCTGTCAAATTCTGATTTGAAACTTTCAAACGCTTCCTTGACAAATTCAAGGAGTTGTGTTATTTTAGAATAAAACTCTTATGGGAGGTATCGAATGGTAAAATGCAACCTTTCAACAATTCTCGGACAGAAAAGAATGACTCGAAGAGAGTTGATTAGAAAGTCCGACATTTCCTATACAAGTCTCAAACCATTCTATGACGACACATGGAAAGGAGTTAAGAGGGATACTATAGATGCTCTCTGCAAAGCCCTAGACGTAGGTGTAGGAGACCTATTTGAGTACGTAGAAA
>JBLNAE010000068.1:0-7312 GCA_050259195.1 Ignavibacteriales bacterium | reverse complement strand
TGCAATGCCAAACAAAGCTTGATTTTAATGACTTTTTGAGAGTTCAGCTATTCAACTTAATGCGAAAACATCAGTAGTTTGAATTAAGCAGAACTCAGGGAATTAGGTTTATCGAAGGGTATAGCTTCACCATTCTGGGCTTCTTATACCAATTCCAATTAAGAAGTGCTCATAGATAAATTTTTCAATTGGCTCTTAATCCAAGGATACTCACAAAGGCTCTGTACTTTATCATGGTTATTCATGTAGTGCCTTAGAGCCTCTATCAACTTATCTTCAATCTGATCTAAATTCTCAAACACCTTGTTAGCCGTAGATTTTCTCAATTCCTCAATTAGTCTCTCTACTGGGTTTAACTCTGGACTGTAAGAAGGCAACTCTATAAAACTAACTCCTCGAATCTCTTTTACTTCCCTAGCCCTATGAAATCCCGCTCCATCCCAAACAATCACTAAGTGCTCCTGTTTGTACTTGTTCTTGATAAATTCTATAAATACCTTTGTAGTCTCGTAGTTCGTATAAGGCAGTAGTAGTGCATCTACTTCCAATGATCTGCTATCTACACCTATGTAGAGATAGCCAAACTCATATTTCATTCCACAGGGAATCTGTGGCCTCTGTTTGCCTCTCTTAGTCCATGCCCGTCTTAAATTCGATATTAATCCGTACCTCATCTCATCACAAAACACTATCCTAATTGTTCCATTATCAATCTCCTTTAATCCTTGTACTATCCCCTCTTCCTTGAATTGAGTTTGTCTGTGCTTGTCTGCCTTCGGATTGTATACTCTGCCACTCTTCCATGAATACCCATTTTTTTTTAATCTCAACCATACTGCCGATTTCTTTAACCCCCTGTTGTACCTCTTTTGAGTCAAAAGTGCTATACGCTGAAGTGTCCACTGTGGATTTCCCAACTCTATCTCCTCTATAATGCTGAGAAACTGTTGGTCTGTAATGTTTAACCTTCCTCCTGGTACGTATCTGTCCAATAACCCCTCATACCCTGATTCATTGTACCTCTTTAGCCATTTTCTTGCTGTCGTTGGACTCACGCTTAGCCTCTGTGCTACTTCATATGATGACAGATCTTCTTCTACTATCATCTTGATCCCAAGTAGCTTCCTCTGTACCCTGGGGTTCTTCTCATTCTTATACAACCTTCTTAACTCTTCTGCTGTGTTTTTAGTCTTATCTACCTCTAGTTGCTTCATTATATTTATTATAATCACTTCCTCTCTGGAATTGGTATAAGACCCTCTAAATAATACCTGAATCTATCATACTAAGTCTCCCGAAAAGATAATAAAAACCAATCTCCGAGGGTATTGGCTTCGACAATTGTGTTATAACTAAATTTTTACAGTGATATTATGGTGCCTGCCACTATTGGATAGATTCAAAACTGAATCTTATTCATCACCCGATTTAGGTCACAAAGAAATACATTATAAGTTTCTTCCCAGTGACCACGCAGGCGTGATGATCGAATGTAGGTCGCAAAAAGCGAAAAATAAGACTCCACTATACTAACCATGCCCCTGCAAATCTGGATAAATAAATCTTGACGATCCCTCAGATCACCCGCCCAGCCATTAAAGAGGTTCGCAGCCGTTTGAACTGATAGACGATTCTTCTGAGTATGCAGTAATTGCAGCATTGGGTATGTATCGCGCCCCTTAGCCAGAGCTTTTACAAGATGAACCGCTTCGGCATCGGCTCTCTGCAGGGTCTCGGAAAACTCGACGACCTGGTTTATAATCTCTGATAAAAGTTGGATGGCCAAGATGGGTTGTTTATAAGCCTTTTCTAGTTGAACCATTAGCTGCTCAAGCTTAGAGAGAACAAGAATAAGGCTATCCTGCAAAACAAGATCTAGCTCTATTTCAGACTCGGAAAGGACCTTTTCATCTTGAGCGAGCAATTCGTTTTTTCTCCTTTGCTCGTCGCTCATATTCATTTCTGTTACTGAGAACGGGGCACTTTTCGTATGCAGTTGTTTTGCTCCCCTTTCGCCACAGTGTTTTTCTACGGCCTGGAGAAGAGTAGCCGGTTGAAATGGCTTGGTTATATAATCTGTTGCTCCGGCCATGCGTCCGCGCACCTTATCGAAAAATCCGTCTCTTCCAGAGAACATGATGACAGGAATATCTCTGGTAAGGCCGTTCCCTTTTATAATCTTGCACACTTGATAACCATCCATGTGAGGCAAATCAATGTCGAGAAAGATCAAATGAGGCACCGTTTCGTTGAGCTTTGCCATCGCTTGCATCCCATCGGAAGCAATAAGGACGCGGTATCCCTGCTGTTCAAGAGTAATGGAGACAATCTTTTGGATCGTGGGACTATCGTCTATTACCAAAATTGCCCTCTGGTCAGATGGCACTCTTCCCTCTTTCCCTCCAGGCTTAGCGAAATGAGAAAAGGCATCCTCCTTATGTATTACAATGGTCTCTTGTATAGAATGCTCCTCAATTGATGGATGCGGAGCAACACCCTCTTGAGGGGGGTGATCATTCGGATTGAACGGTTCCTCCCGCTCAGGCTCATTTGAATCTAATTCCGAAGAGGACTCACATTCTAAGGAGTTAAAACCACCGAACTCAGAAGCCTTCTTCTGCTCCGTCCGGGAGATTACTCCCTCTTGTTCCCAGATAGGTTCACCTTCATTAGAAAGAAGGGTATATAACCCAATATCATCTTCTTGTGGTGCTTCGGAATCCGCCTCTTTCTCTCTTTTAAGTGAATCGGGCTCTTGAGAAGGAGCAACAGTTAGCTCCGAGAGATCTTCCTCTTTTTTTTCCTCAGAACCAACCTCTTCTTCCTGTTCTTGGACATTGGTTCCATAAAAAGAAAAGCCATATGGCTTAAAGCTCTCTTCTTTGTCCGACATCTTGGAACTTACCCATTCCCTTGCGGTTGAATCAGCCTCTTGAGAAACGTCAGCACCAGTCTCTATGGTCTCTTCTTTTTGCTCTGCCGAGGGACTTATACCCTCTTTCTCTTCTTGCGGCACCGGAGGGTGTGGCTCTTCCTTTTCTTTTCGAACTATCTCGCTATCCTGAGAAGGAACGGTGTTTGACCTCGAGACTTCTTTCTCTCGCTCTGGTTTTGTCTCAACGCTCGCCTTTCCCATCTCTTTTATGAACTCATCCCATTTAGAGGGAGCGGCGCTCGATTCACGAATTTCTCCTTCAGCTTCGAGTCTCCTTACTGAGTTCTCTTCAGATTTCTGCTCATTTAGCCCATCTTCCGTACCGTAGTACTTCTCAATTGCCTTTTTGATTGCCCGTTCAGAAGCAACCACTGGTTTGATGTCATATCCGGTTGCGAATCTAAGGTCATCAACAGTAACTATATCGGAAGGGTCGGACATCGCTACAAACAGGGTTGACCCTGAGTGGTTTATCGGAACAAGACTATGTTTAAGGACAGTTCTCTTAGGAATAAGTTTAAGAACAGGGGGATCTATTTCAAATCCATCAAGATTAATAATAGGAAAGCCATACTCCTTACTCAGAAAATCAACAAGCTGATACTCACTGGTATATCCTAGATCAATGAGCACTTCCCCTAATTTTCTGCCAGTTTGCTTCTGCTCTCTAATAGCAACCTCAAGTTGGTTAAGGTTTATAATACCCTCCCTAATCAGGATATGCCCAAGATAACTGCTCATCGCTTTTTTCCCTATTTTATTGAATCGCAAAAACCATACCACTTGCAGTCTCCTGGATTTTCCCGCTAACTTATTAAAATTATTAATGAATTAACCTAGTGGAAATTTCAATGAAGTTTTTGAATAACAAAAAACGTCATGAGTCTATCCCAAGTTTGTCAGTTTCTAATTACACTTAATTTAGTGAACGAGGCAGGTTGTAAGGGGTGGATAGCTCGTGTTCCTCATAATACTTAGCCGACAAGTTTCACATAATTTTTGAGAGCTACCGACTCACGGTTAGTTCAACTCTCCATACAATCTTTCCTCATCTGCTTTTTAGATTGTATTACTTTATGACTTATTGAAAAAAAACTTAATTCATTATATAGTAAAAATCATTAAGATTCTTGAACCTAATTCAGCAAAAAAAGGGGGAGAAAAACGATGCTCTTACTATTCAGACCAAGAGACCCAAAGTATGTCGGCGAAGGAACATTGCCATTTGGCTCATTTGATGACACCTCACAATGGTCGCCAGTTACAAGGTGTTTAGAAATGGGTGCAGAAAAGTTCCCAAATAAAACCATGTTTCGAGTTGGTGATAAGGATGGCAATCTTGCCGAAAGCTACTCCTACAAGGAAACGAATGAATGGGCCAATAAAGTGGCCAACGGCCTCAGGCAAAAATTTGGTATTAAAAAGGGCGACAAGGTTGGCATGTATATGCTAAACTGCGCCGAGTATGTTGCCTCTATTATTGCAATTCACAAAACTGGAGGCGTTCAAGTGCCGATAAATAAAGATGAGAAAGGCGAGCGTCTAGCTTACGTGATTAACTATTCCGACATGGTGGCTTTAATCATTGACCCAGACAGCCTTCCTTTTGTTCAGGACATAGGCAAGAATTTAAAGAATCTAAAAACCATATTTGTCACCGGGGATCCAAAGAACGTTCCTAGTGAAATTAGCGGCATCAAAACCCTACCCTTCAAAACATTTGAAGACTTCTCCCCTAACAATCCCGGCGTGGACGTAACGGTCAATGATATGGAACGGTGCATGTTTACATCAGGAACAACGGGAATGCCAAAGGGCGTTGCAAGGGACCACGGAGGAGTGGTCATGACGGTAAGAAGCTATCTCCAGCAACAGGGTGTAAGAAGCGGAGATGTCTTAATGAGCATCCTTTCTCTCGGACACGCCAATGCCCAGGTTATGTGTCTTTTTAGCGCCATGGCGGCCGGCGCTACCGCGGTTTTCCATCCCCGTTTTTCAGCCTCTAGCTTCTGGAAATGGGCGGCAGAATGCGGTGCTACATGCGCAAATATGCTGGGAGCGGTAGCAGAGTATCTGTGGGCAGCACCCCTCAGCGAATGGGATAGAAAGCACAACATTCGCATCCTTCTCGGGTCGCCTGCCCCTCGCAATCTCACAGAGTTCCAGGAAAGGTTCGGGGTTCGTGTTATTGATGGTTACGGATCAACAGAGATGGGGATGGTTCTCTGGAAAGACCCGGAAGACCACCGCCCCGGCTCATCCGGCTTTCCGATGGATGGCTATCACGTGGAATTAAGAGACCCGCAGGATGTGAACAAGGTGCTGAGACCCTTCTGGGACCCGTATGAGAATCCCGCTCCCCCGGAAGAGGCGAAGGGATTGCTGTATATTAAACCACTCATACCGCACACAACACTAAACGAGTATTTCAAGGACGCGAGGCGAACAAGAGAGGCATTTGATGATGATGGATTTTTTAACTCAGATGACCTGTTTGCAAGGGGGATTGATGGAAGATACTACTTTGTAGGAAGGTTCAGCCGCATACGCGTATCGGGGGAGAATGTGGATCCTATAGCGGTACAGGATACAGCCATGCGTTATCCTGCGATACAAGAAGCGATTGCTATAGGAATCAGGCTTCCAAACGTTTCAGACGACGAGATAAAGCTCAACATCACATTAAAGCCCGGCGCATCATTCGACCCCATAGAATTTTCCAAGTGGATGGCGGAACTCGTTATGGTCGCGATGGTTCCCAGGTTCATCGAAGTCTATCCCGAAGGGTTTCCAGTAACCGCAACTCAGAAGATTAAGATGGGGGAGCTTAAAGAAATCACGGATAGAACATGGGATCGGGCAAAGACGGGACTCAAGTTTAGTGCGCGGAAGTAATCTACGCAATAGGAGGACGCACGTAGGAACAAAACATTGTTCTGTCTCTACTACTTAATTTCCCTCCCTCTTACTCGGTAAGTTCCGTGACTGAGAAGGTTATGTTTGCAACCAGGAGAATGTCTATTTTTTAACACTTTGTGCTTAAATGTTAAGCACAATTTGAATACAAAATTCGCAAAGCAGGCTTATTTTGGCAATTGAAGGGGATTTTGAAAAATGGTATGTTCTTTGCCTAATCAGGATACGAGGAGGTGCACTTTATGAAAAAATTAGAAGCCATCATAAAGCCGTTTAAGCTCGATGATGTTAAGGAATCCCTAAAAGAGATAGGGGTTCAGGGACTCACAGTTACAGAAGTCAAGGGATTTGGAAGACAAAAGGGACATACGGAGCTTTATAGAGGAGCAGAGTACGTCGTAGACTTCTTGCCTAAGATAAAACTTGAAATTATAATTCCCGACGACATGGTAGCAAAGGTAGTTGACGCGATAATGGATAGTGCCAAGACTGGCAAGATTGGAGACGGGAAAATCTTCATTCTTCCTATGGAAGAGGTAATAAGGATTAGAACCGGCGAGCGTGGTGAGGATGCTTTATAAAAGAAAATAACTCAATTAGCCGAGGAGGGCATCATTAAATGGCTGTAAAGAAGAACAACTCAACCAAAAGAAAGGGAGGTACAAACAGCATGTTTCCTAAGAGTGTGGGAGATGTATTAAAATTGATGAAAGAAAAAAACGTCGAGGTCGTGGATTTAAGATTTCTCGATTTTCTCGGAACGTGGCAGCACTTCAGTGCTCCTCCACATGAGCTTGAAGAAGACACGTTTGAAGAAGGTCTCGGCTTTGATGGCTCAAGCATTCGCGGATGGCAGTCAATCCATGCAAGCGACATGCTCGTCATTCCAGACCCAAGCACAGCAAGAATTGATCCGTTTACGTCCGCTCCTACTTTAGCTGTAATATGCGACGTAGTTGACCCAATAACCCGTGAGCCTTATACGCGCGACCCAAGAAACATCGCAAAAAAGGCCATAGCCCACATGAAAAACATAGGCATTGCCGACATTGCGTATTTCGGGCCTGAACTTGAGTTCTTTGTATTTGACGATATTAGATACGACCAGACATCAAATTCAGGATATTACTACGTAGATTCGGTAGAGGGACTCTGGAACTCGGGAAGAGATGAGAAACCAAACTTGGGATACAAACCGAGATACAAAGAGGGATACTTCCCCGCACCGCCCACAGATAGCTTTCAGGATATAAGGTCTGAGATGGTTAAAGTCCTTGAGGAACTCGGGGTTATGGTTGAGAAACATCACCATGAGGTATCCACAGCCGGTCAGGCTGAGATTGATATGCGTTTTGCCCCACTTGTTGAGATGGGCGATAGAATGATGTGGTACAAATACGCGTGCAGGTGCGTTGCCAAAAAGCACGGAAGAACCGTTTCATTTATGCCAAAACCCATATT
>JBLNAE010000067.1:0-3160 GCA_050259195.1 Ignavibacteriales bacterium | reverse complement strand
GTTTTTCCTGTGGCTCTTGTTTCTTTGGATTATAGTACTCTTGGAAGATTTCATCGAGAACTTCTCCGATCTTCTGTTTATCGATCCGTGACTTAAGAGATTCGAGTTGTTTCTTGGTCTTGTCTTCGCTCTTTGATGCCATCCACTATCTCCTTTGCCAAACGATAATAATCGGTTGCCCCAGAGCTTGTAGGGGCAAACTCAAGGATATGTTTTCCACTTGAACTTGCTTCTCGAAGGCGGATATTAGAATGGATAGGAGACAGAGTCAGGGGCCCAAATTTCGCTCGTATCTCTTCGAGGATTGCTTTGGATTGGTTTGTTATTTTATCGTGCATAGTAGGAAGGGCCCATACGCAGAACTTAGAATCCGCTCGGGATTTATAAATCCTTGCAAGGTTTGCATTAATCATATCTACTGCCTCAAGTGCAAATGGCTGTGTCTGAATCGTGATAATGATTTCATCAGCGACATAGAATGCATTCATGGTGAGGACGCCGAGGGAAGGGGGGCAGTCTATAATCGTAAAGTCAAAGTTCTTTGCTGCTCTTTGAAGTATCTTTTTCAGTCGGTATTCTCTTTCCAGAAGCGCGCTCATGGCAATCTCAGCTTGGCTCATCTTTAGGTTTGCTGGGATAAGGAATAGATTCTCACTCCTTTCACTAATGAGCGTATGAACATTCATCGTGTCATCTATATCCATAAGGAGGTCGTAAACGGTGTAGGAAAAAGAAAAAGGGTTATAACCTAGATGCGAGGTTGCATTGGCTTGAGGATCCAGATCAACTAGCAGAACCTTGTAACCTTTATCAGCAAGGCATGCTGAGAGGTTTACCGCGGTGGTAGTCTTTCCGACTCCGCCTTTATGGTTTGCTATCGCGATAGTTATCATAGGTTTGAAGCCTCCTCAAAGTTTTTCGTTTCGAAGTGCTTAGATTGAATCCATTTATCAATCTCTGACTTTTTAAATCGCCACTGACTACCGATCTTAAAGGCGGGGATAGCGCCTTTCCTTGCCATTCGGTAGACTGAATGTTCATCTATTTGAAAATAATCGGCTAATTCTTTTACAGTCATGATTTCTCTGTCCATTAGAATCCATCCTTTTACTGTGTTGTTCAAAGATTTAGAGGTCTTATACACCACAGTACAAAGAAAGTCAATATAATTTTTCAATAGATTCTCTTTTTACTATATTCTATTACCGCTATTGCTTCCGCTCTTCAGTTCTAATTGCTTTTTGTTTGTTTGATGTGGTAATTGGGATGTCTGCTGGTGGCGGATGAAGTGGGTATTCAATTCTGGTTTGGGAGGAGTTTTTATTTATGCAATAGCGGAGATAAAATTTGTATCTATGGCTTCTCAAGAAATCGAAAGTTCTTTCCGATGTATTTTGATATAACCTTGTTGCCCTCACGATAGTATGCATACCAGTAGGGACCATGAGGACAGCTTTTACGCCGTGAATTCCCATAGTAGATCTTCGTGAGGTGATACGTTACAGACCCGGTGTTTTTAGACTCTACAATCAATCGCTCATTTCTTGGCTTATCTTTCTTGTTTTCTGTCTGCTTCTCCATGTCTTATGTAACATGAAAGAATACCTATTTTGTTACATAAGACAATATCTTACAAGTTGAAGTTGCTCTCTTGGTAAACCTCTCTAAGTCGCTGTTCATTAAGGTTTTTTCATAGAAACAGGTATACCTCAGCTGCTCTCTCCCTATCCGGGTAGAAGAGGGAAGACATAAGACGGTAGAGTGCGTCTGTGATTCTACTATTATATTTAGATCCTCCATCTTCCATTTGTGGCGTAAGAGACCCTATCATCTCCGATAGCACGTCAACAGCAATCTCCAGACTCTCATCCGATGAAAACTTCATATTCTCCGCAACCCTGTGAAGGTCCCTCAATACCCTCATTTCTCAGTCTTTGACAGGCCTCGATGGAGGTCGTGTGAGCTTTGAGAGAAGGGAAGGGGCTACCCGAATCCATGAGAATATAAAAGGGCTCTTCTCAAGCATTTTCCTTGCCTTACTCTCATTCTTCTGAAGCCCCTTTTTCATAAGAGAGGCGGTGAGCTTTCTCACGTCCCTTCCCTTAAGGTCCTCTTGGAGAAGGAGTGATGTTATAGCCCTTGTAAGAAACTCATTCCTTGAGATTCCATTCCTTTTTGCAAGTGTATTTACCGTCTCTGCCACTTCTTTAGAGACCTTGAAAGTTAAAATTGGCATCCATGGCTTCCTTAAAATAGGCTCTCTAAGGTGGGTATACTGGGGAGTATTATGAAATTTCTTCCTCAGAGAATAGAAAACATCATCTCTTAATAAAAAAAACGGGTAATAACATTAACTTTGTCTGGTGATTTTCTTATAACGAAAAAGGTTTGATGTCTATTTGATCCATGTTGAAACCCTATTGATTATAACTCAGTTAAACAACTATAGATGTGTATTATGGTTTTGATAAATTCTGCATGGTTTGTGATTGAATTTTGTAGGGAGATGCTAGAATGAAACATGTATTAATTCTTACGATTGGAATTTGGATAGCCACATTTTCTTTTGGTGTGAGATTCGCTCATGGGGAGGAGAATCTAGTTGAAAAAGGTAGGGAGCTTTATACTCAGAAGAAATGCTCCATGTGCCATAAAATAGAAGGGGCTGGTGGAAAGATGGGGCCCGACCTCTCTGATGAGGGCAATAAGGGCAGGACTGAAGAGTGGCTGGTAAACTTTTTTAAAGATCCTAAGTCCATAAAACCAGAGGGAATGATGCGGCCTGTTAAGGGAACAGATGAGGAGTTAAAAGCATTGGCAGCCTATGTGATGAGCCTCAAGAAGACAAAGTAGGTTAACTACCTTTCTCTTGTGAAGAAATCTGGATGATTTTTTGAAAAGAGACAATAACTGAACTTAGAGCAGGATCTCCTGCCCCCCACTGATCATAACAGACCACGAAGAAATTTTTTGCGAAGTGGGGGATCTGAAAGAGTCACATCTCATAAGAGAAATGGAAGGCATTTAAAAACACCACAGGTGGCCGATTGTTGCGCTGGCCAAAGGTCTCTAGAGACGTAACTTAATACCCCTGTGATTAAGAATCATAGCAATACCCTCCTTTCAAATTGGGTGAATACAACGTTTCAATTATAACTTC
>JBLNAE010000066.1:0-9977 GCA_050259195.1 Ignavibacteriales bacterium | reverse complement strand
GAGGAACCCCGGGGCTGCTCGGAATTCCAAATGTCGTCGCCCCAGAGCCGGCTTTGACGAGGAGATAATCGGCATGTCCATGATAGCATCCCTCGAATTTGACTATTAGATCGCGCCTCGTATAAGCCCTTGCAAGTCGGACTGCGCTCATTGTGGCCTCTGTGCCTGAGCTTGTCATTCGCACAAGGTCAATTGAAGGAAAGGATTTCACAACGAGGCCTGCAAGCTCAACCTCTTTTTCACAGGGAGCGCCATAAGTTGTTCCATTTTCCGCCGCCTTTTTTATGGCTTTTACAACGTCAGGATGGGCGTGTCCTAAAATGAGCGGCCCCCATGAGGCTATGTAATCTATGTACTTGTTTCCATCCTCGTCATAGACCCAGGCCCCTTTGGCTCTTGAGATAAATATAGGAGTGCCTTCTACGGCTCTAAATGAGCGAACGGGGCTATTTACCCCGCCGGGCATAAGGCGCTCTGCGGCCCTGTAGAGTCTCTTTGATTTCCCGGTTTGTAATTTCATCTTTATATTCTTGGAAGGGCATCAAAAACGGGAAATATTTAACACGGAGCAGAAAAATTGTCAAGGATTTCCCCTAGAGGGAAATAAACCCCGATTGTTAAGACGAAAAAATAGGAAAAAGCCCATGTTCCACCGGCAGGACTGGTGGAGGGCAATGAGAGTAGGGGCAATTCACGAATTACCCCTACAATTGCCTAGTTAGCTTATAGATTAGGCTTGCTCTCGTCGTTAAACTTGAAGAAGATTCTTGCTCCCGGTGAAGCTCCCCCCTTCATTGGAACGAAGTGAGATCTTCTATTTAGCTGGAAAGCCTCCTCAGTGCTTCCGGCAGCGAACTTCGAGGTTTCGCCCTTGCTTACAGTCTGTATCCTGCTGGGGTCAACTCCAAGCTTAACCAGATACGCCTTCGTAGCATTGGCCCTTCTCTGTGCGAGTCTCAGGTTATATGCATTTGTGCCCCTTATGTCTGCATACCCCTCGACTACCATGGTAACGTTCGGATTTTTCTTCAACGTGTCGGCGTCTTCTTGTAGCACAGGCTCAGCATCCGACCTGATGTTGTATTTATTAAAATCAAAGAATATATCTTTAAGTCCAAATTCTTCTACAGCCGGTGGTGGTGGCGGTGGAACAACTGCGGCCGGGGCTTTCGCGCACTTAATCCGAGCTTCCTCGGCTTTTGCCCTTGCATCAATGAGAGCCCTGCGCGCCTCTAGCTCGTGACAGAACTCACCTGCAAGAGCCTTTCCGTGAGCTAACGCACTCTCAGCAGCTGCTAGCTCATCATCGCCACAAGGAGCACCACAGTACTCTGCGTCCGGTTTACCCACGTTTTTACACCAATCCGCTTTGCACTGCGCACATGCATCTTGTGCCGATTTAACCGATGCTTCAGCATCGGCAAGCTCCCTTGTCGGGGGAGGAGTTGCACAGCTAACAAGATAAAGCAATACAACAATAACTACTGGAAAGACACTGAGAAATAGCTTGTCTTTTCTCATCCTACTGTACCTCCTTTAAGGTATATATTATTGACTTCTTTACTAAATCTTTGCTCTTAACGTTTTCCTTCGCCAAGCGCAGCCAACTTCTCCCGCGCTACCTTTGCCTCCTGAGATCTCGGAAATTTATCAATGAGAGTCTGAAGGAAAAGCCTCGCCTCCTCTTTCCTTCCAATACTAATAAGCGAAAGCCCCTGTTTCAGGTAAGAAAGTGGAACCCTGCTGTCCTTTGGATAAGTATCAATAAATCTCTGGAATGCGAGAATCGCTTCTTCAAAATTCCCTTCTCTGTAGTAGGATTCCGCAAGCCAGTACTGTGCGTCGGGGGCTTTTGCAGAACTCGGATATTTGCTAAGAAAGAGCTTAAAGCGGTCTCTTGCGTCTTTGTATCTGCCTTCGGTCAGACTCTTGTAGCCATCATTAAACACGGTTTCTTCGTTACTGACAGTGGGAGGAGCCGCTTCGCTCCCTGCTGCGGCAGGCGTTTCTGGTTGAGAGGGAAAGCTTGAAACCTGTTCTCCTCCCTTCTCCAACTTACTTAACCTTTCTCCTATATCCGAAATTGATTGCTGCATATCCTTTAATCCCTGTTCAATTTGTGCGATTTGCTTCCTAAGATCGCTGTTGTTTGCAGATTGAGTCTTTTGTGCTTCAACCTCTTGGGATAACTGCGCCACTCTAGCCTCAAGCCTGGCCTGTCTTCCGTATACCCCCCTTACATCCTCCTGAGAGGCAACGCATCCAGATAATACGGCAAAAATAGATAAAACAAGAACGCACTTGAGTTTCAATTTATTTACCTGGAAGCCTGTAGTAGTTCATCGAACTGCCTGTGGAGATGGTGATGTAGGAGTAAAGTGCGCTCTCCTGTTCTGCTGGTATGCTTCTTCCGTACTTCCCGGAGCCCACTGTTCGGTCTCGCCTTTACTTACGGCTTCGAGCTTTGAAGGCGAAACGCCAAGTCCAACGATATACGCCTTTACAGAATCGGCCCTTCTCTGACCCAGAGCCAGATTGTATTCCTCTGTGCCACGCGTATCGCAGTAGCCCTCAATTACTACCAAAACGCCGGGATTATTCTTCATAATTTCTGCGTCCTCTCTAAGGGCACCCCTGGCATCTGCTCTTACATTGGATTTATCAAAGTCAAAAAAAACGTCCTGAAGCCCGATATTGGGTCCCTTCGATAACCCGCCTCCCTGCTTTAATTCCTCGAGCTTCTGCTCCCTTGCCTGCTGCTCTTGCGGGGTCATTGCTCCCTGCGACTTCGCGATGATCGCTTTACCTTTTGCCTCTATGGCTTTGAACCTCGCCTCTTCAAGAAGCTCGCGAGCCTCTTTATTTTTCCCCTGGGCTATCAAGTCCTTAGCCCTTTTAATAAGGTCCTCAGCAGCTTGGTACTCAGCGGGAGCCAGTTCCGGCGCCCCTGCTTCTTTAGCGGATTGAAGAGCCGCTTCAGCATTGGTAAGTTCCTCATTTGGTTTTGCACAACTGATTATGTAAAGAGCTACAGCTAAGACAGCAAACCCTACCAGAAGGACTCCTACCTTCTTCATAAGAGCTACCTCCTCGAACTCCTTTATTTAGATTGATACCTTATTTTGCAATCTAAGTCAAGAACATTTGTTTTAACCTCTACTAAATCATTGAAAAATTTCACAGCCGATAAAGAGCTATCGCCTGATGGAGAATCATGATACTATTATATTATATTTAGAATTCCAATCCCAGTTTTCTAAGTGCAAAAAAGATGCCATCAAAATTTCCTTTATTTTGTAGGGATTAAATTTAAAAGAGGTGTCCGATGTCTTAAATTCCGACAGATATATTCTCTAATTACAGATATATTCTCTAATTAAGGAATATTCCTCTTTTAGAAAAAGGCTGTTGGCCACAGAGAACACAGAGGGCGCAGAATCTAAATTCTTTTTTGAAATCTCCTCTCCGTGCCTTTCATCCTCTGGGGCAAGAGCTTTCAACCCAAATTTCTACTGAGGTGGTTGTGATGGGCAAAGAAGAAGGAGCATCCGTTGCGGGGGCGTTCTGGTCGCTTGCCCCCGTGGTTGCAATTACAAGCTCATGTCAGGGCAAGGTGAACGCACAGATTGCAGTGACTGTCGTTACCGCATCAATCGTTCACTCGGCTCCAAGGCTTCTTGTGGGAATCTGGAAAGGGAATTATACACACGAATTCATCATGAACAGCAAAGCCTTTGCCGTGCACCTTCTAAGAAGAGACCAGATTCAGCTGGTAAAGAACTTTGGCTTTTATACAGGTCGGGAAAGAGAGAAACTCAAAGATATCCCCTACGAGCCGGGAGCCACGGGAAGCCCGATTCTTAAAGACGCTCTCGGCTACGCCGACTGCCGGGTGATGAATGCGATGGACGGAGGCGATATGACCGCGTTCTTGGTGAATGTTGTAGATGGAGGAATAAAAAGCCGCGGCGAGTGGATGACGCTTGATTACTTTTACTCCGCCGCTCCTCCGGAGTGGATTGCGGAATATGGCGAAAAACTCTCCCGTTCGGTAGCGTTCTCGCTTGAGAGGATCCATAAAATAAATTATACGTCCTGGAATCCATAGACCAATGCAGTTAAGTTAAGTTGCTATCTCTTCACGAAAAGTAGCCTCAAAAACACAAAGAAAAATCCTTTTAGTAGATAGCTTCTAATGAAACTAAACCCTTAGACAGCGTAATCTCTGAGCATTGACAGTTAAAATCCAAAGGTGTATTTTGTTTTAGAGACATGAGTCAATATAAAGCCTGGTTTCAGTGTATAAATGAAGAATGTGGCGAGACATATCAACTCAATGAGATAGTTTACCGCTGTAAGAGATGCGCAAACCTGCTTGAGGTAATCCATGACCTGAAGCCCCTAAGAGAAAAAACTCCAAAAGAATGGAAACAGCTTTTTGATGACCGCTACAGGCGTCAGGTCTGGCCTTATGGAAGTTCTGTCTGGGGAAAAAAGGAATGGGTCTGCCCCTATGTAGAAGATGACAACATCGTGTCAATGTATGAGGGCGCAACCAATCTTTTCTGGGCTGAGAGATTCGGGAAGCAGGTTGGAATAGAAGACCTGTGGATAAAGATGTGCGGAAACAGCCACACAGGCTCTTTTAAGGATTTGGGAATGACTGTCCTTGTCTCGGTCGTAAAGCAGATGATTGCGGATGGAACCGACATTCCAGCCGTAGCGTGCGCGTCTACCGGAGACACCTCGGCTGCTCTTGCCGCATACTGCGCGTCGGCGGGAATTCAGGCGATTGTTTTTCTTCCCAAGAACAAGGTATCTGTTGCTCAACTCGTCCAGCCCATTTCAAACGGTGCTCTCGTGCTTTCGCTGGATACGGATTTCGATGGCTGCATGGAGATGGTTCAAAAAATCTGCACTGAGCACAATATCTACCTTGCAAATTCAATGAACTCTCTTCGTGTTGAGGGACAGAAAACGGTGAGCATTGAACTCTGCCAGCAGTTTGACTGGGAGGTGCCGGAGTGGCTTATCATCCCCGGCGGAAATCTAGGAAACGTATCCGCTCTCGGAAAGGGTTTTCTCATAATGTATGAGCTTGGCCTCATTGGGAGGCTTCCCCGAATAGTGTGCGCTCAGGCTCAGCGCGCAAATCCTCTATATCTCAGCTACCTCAAGGGTTTCAAGGAATTCCACCCTGTAAAGGCCCAGAAGACGCTTGCAAGCGCGATTCAGATTGGAAACCCCGTGAGCATAAACAAAGCAATCAAAACCCTAAAGATGCTCGATGGGATAGTCGAACAGGCAAGCGAAGAAGAACTCTCCAATGCCGCCGCGCTTGTGGATAGAACGGGAACATTCAACTGTCCTCACACGGGCGTGGCGATTGCGGCTTTCCTAAAACTCCTTGAGAGGAAAACTTTCAAGCCCAAAGATAGAGTTGTGATAATCTCTACCGCTCACGGTCTCAAATTCGTTGAATTTAAAATTGGATACCACGAGAGAAGGCTTGAAGGAATAGCACCAAAATACACCAATGCCCCTGTAGAACTTCCACCCGATCTCGGAGAGGTGGAAAAAGCAATATTTAAAAATATCGGGCAGAATAATTAACCATACAACGTTGCATAATTGCCATGCGAGCAACTAACAGGGAGCGAATTAATCTATATGTATAAGTAGGGAGCTGTCGCAATATGCCTTACTATTTCTCCTCACCAAGGCAGATTAGATCAGGGCTTGTTTTAATCCCTCAACTCTCTCCCCGTCAACCTTAAAAACACATCCTCCAGATTTGCACGGCGATGGAGGACCTCGCAATCCCTTAAAGAAAGGAGCCTCCTTCCTATTTCGTCGCCATCTGTTGAGAATACATAAACCGTATCCCCTGCCCTCTCAGAACTAAAATTAAGCCCTTCGAGTTTCGCGAGAACCCTATTATCCTCTGCGCGCCTTATCTCAAACACGTCCCTTCCGGCGTATCTTTCAATAAGCTCTCTCGGAGGGCCTTCAACAACGATCCTTCCCGAATCCATAACCGCAACCCTGTCGCAGAGCTGCTCAGCCTCCTCCATATAGTGCGTCGTAAGGATCATTGTAACCCCCTTCCTCTTCAGTTCGCGAAGCCTCTGCCAGATAAGATGCCTTGCCTGCGGGTCGAGTCCCGTTGTAGGCTCGTCAAGAATCAAGAGCTTAGGTTCATTTATGAGCGCCCTCGCAATCACAAGACGCCTCTGCATGCCCCCGGAGAGCTTCGTTACCTGCTCTTTTCTCCTCTCGTCTATGCTCATAAATTCAAGGAGTTCCCTCGCCCTTTTTTCAGCCTCTTTCTTGGGAATATCATAGTATCGGGAATAGACACTCAAGTTTTCGATCACGTTCAGGTCGGGGTCAAGGCTGTTTTCTTGAGGGGCTACTCCGGTCATCGCCTTTATTTTTCTCTTCTGCTCCCTTACATCCAGACCGAAGACATTCAAAGTTCCGGAACCAAGAGGGCTGTGACAATGAATCATACGGATTGTCGTTGTTTTTCCGGCTCCATTCGGGCCTAAGAATCCGTAGCACTCCCGAAGCATAACCTGGAAAGAAACTCCATCTACGGCGCAGATTGAGCCGAAATTTTTATATAAGTCCCTTGCAAACACTACAGTTTCAGCAGTCATAATATGAGAAGAATACCCAAGGAAAGCACGGTTAGAAACAATGGATAAAACACATCGGTTAGATTAACTACTAGTCAGGCAACTTGAAGACGATGGCATTAGCGCCGTTCTATGGTTCGACAAGCTCACCACGAACGGCTTGACTCAAATACCGTTCACCCTGAGCCTGTCAAAGGGTGTATTTGCTTGCCTAAATCTCATCAAATTTAGGTTGACTGACCACTAGGTTCCAAACCTTATTATCAAATCTAGAAGATAATCCGCATTGGCAAAATCATTCACGCCTTGGCCGAAAGGAATCTGAACGCCCATTCCAACACTCACTACCTTGCCGCCCAGCCTAATGCCGGGTGTGATAAAAGCATCCGTGCGATTGTCATTAAAAGAGGTAGATGACACAAATAGCGCTTCCACCAGAATTGAGGTTGAAAATGGAACGGGAAGAGGGGGCGTTATGCTTCCAGTAACGCCGTATTTGAACAAAAGCTCAGTGTTATCACCCTCGATTTGATCGGCATTTGTAATTATCTCGGCGCCGAAGTTTGCCTGAAAGCCGAAAATACCCGCGCCCGTTCCTAACACCAGATATGGATTTAAGGTAGTAGCATCTTTAACAAAATAGGGTAGGTCCCTGAAGTAAGCCTGTGCCGCCGTTGCGCCCAAACCGTTCCCAGCCGTTGGAATCAGAACCTCGAATCCACCTGTCAGAATCGCATAATCCAGATTGAGCAAAGCGAGCTTAGCTCCGATTCCTATGTTTCCAAAGTCATAATCATTCTGTTCATGGGCTAGAGAAAATGTTGTGCCCGTGGCAGATTCAAATGAGCCTGGACCAAAATTAACTACCCCCGCAAAAGGGAACTTGGCATATATACCCAATAAATTTTTATATAGGTTTATATCTACCCTGTATTGGTTCATTATTAATGCCCCACTTGGGGGGGTGTCTAAATCTACAAACTCAACATTTGCCTTTATGCCCGTGATAGAATAAGGACTCTCTAAAAAGAAGGAATAGGGAATCCGAGGGCCGGCAGCCCTGCTTTCTGCAGGAATAAAAAAAATTATAAGAATAGCTAATAAAGTCGCTCCGGTTTTTAAGTGCCTAAAATCCACTTTGATTCTCTTCATCCTGACCACACCTCTTCTTTAAATTTTAGAACCATCCCGGGTTTGATTCTATGCAAGCCTCCACTCTTATTTCAAGCTAAAGTTACAGAAGCAGCCGTGTCTGTTTCTAAGTCTAAGCTTCTATTGCCATTTATGTCCTTGCTTCTGGTTTTCACCGATATCAGAATAGCTTACAGGAACAGCTTCTAGAGCCTCTATATCTCCGGATCCAACATACGTGCCACACGCGGAACCCCGTTCCAGAGCAACACCCCTTTCGAGATAGGTTTTTTTGCTGTGAGGAGGCAAGGTTATATGTAGAATACCCATTGACTCGCCCATTTCTGTTGTTTCAGTATTGGAATAAGATGCAGAGTAATAACGTGCTCTTACCTTGATGTCTCTATAGGCCGTATCGTTTGTGTTTTCAATTGTAATATGGTGAACAGTAGGAACACACCACGTTACATAAATAGACCAGCCGGTAATCTTAATCCCGGCTAGATAGCCACCGCCTTCCTGAGTTTCCTTTTCTTTCCCTGAAGAACTCGCCTCAACCGCTGCTGCATCTTTTTCTTCTTCAACAACTACCAATACTTTTCTTACTGACGGTTCTCGACCTTTGAGAGTATTTCCGTAGAGCTTGGCCTCTCCTCTGGTTTTAAATAATCCTATTCTTACCCTATACCAAGTTCCTTGCCCAGAACCCTTCGTTGTTTCTACGAAGGCCGGGTATCCTTTAGATTTTAGGCCCTCTACAATTTTCTTCGCCTCCTCTTCTTTTTGATATGCCCCTACCTGAACGGCATATTTGCCCCCAGGATTAATTGTGGGGATAACCGCTATACCCTTTTTTTTGGCCTCTTCTCTCTTAGCCTTTATTGGTTTCTCATCTTTCTGCCGAGGCTTTTGTTCTTTAACTCCCAAACGTTCCTCTTTTCCTGCTTCGACCTTTTGGAGTTCTTCTGGAACTCCTTTTTTCTCAAGCCGAGAAGTCTTTACTTCTTCTCCATGAATCCCCCCACTGCCCGACTGTCCCCATTCAAAAACCGATACAGGCTCCATAACAAGCTCCACATTCTTCACACCTATCCTTTTTATCTCATCCATCGCTTCCATCGCAGCGTCATCATAAGGTACCTCAGCACCGGCTCTAAGAGATACACCTTCGTCTTCTATTTTTTTCCCATGACTTTTGATAAGTATAGGAATCTCGGCTTTAAGTTCTGAAAGAGCGTATTTCCTATTTTCTATAAATATTTCTCTTTTATCATTCATGGTCATTACAATCTTTTCTTCTCTCTTAACGACAGGCGTGGATTTTGATTCAACGCTGTGCAGAGTAATATCGGCTTTGGAAGGCAGTGGATTGGAGGACCTTGTGAGTTTTGATTTAACGCCGGCCAGATTTTTATATAGAATAGGCGCCGTGACCATAAAAATCACAATAAGCACAATCACCATACTGGCAAATTTTACCTTTACATTTCCATATTGGCCGATTAAGGATTTTGCTACTCCCCTGTCTGCTTTAGATGGTTCTTCTTCGTCTATTAAAGATTCCAACCTTTTTATTAATTCCTTAGACCCGCATGGTTTTATTATGAAATCATCTGCGCCCGCCTCCGCGGCTTTTGTCTCGTTAAATAACCCGAGTGAAGCGGTAAGCAAAATGACAGCAGTATTTTTGAGAAGCGGATCACCTTTGATTTCCCTTGATACTTCATATCCATCCTTATCGCGTAGAAAAACGTCAACAAGAGCTATATCCGGCTTTATCTCTCGAGCCTTCAAAATAGCATTTACCCCGCTTGATACAGTCATGACCCTATATATATCAGAATCGGAAAATACGAGACTAATCAACTCTCTTATACCGGCATCTTCATCGGCAATAAGAATGGTTCTCAATTTTTCATTACCCCTCAAATTAATTTTTGAGTTTCTTCTTGCCATAAGCCTCAGGTTTTAGGAGAGCAGAAAGCCTTAGCAGGTAGAGTAAGTGGAGAGAGGATGGTTTGCCCTTTCGATTAGGACTGGTCACACATTGACTTTAGCAACATCTACTTTACCTGTCAATAGAATAGAACTAAAAACTGGACAGAAATTAGATTCAAACAATATACTTTTAGAAATTACCATAATGGAGGGA
This sequence comes from Ignavibacteriales bacterium, assembly GCA_050259195.1. GTDB lineage: Bacteria > Desulfobacterota_D > UBA1144 > Nemesobacterales > CSP1-2 > PSLL01. The sequence goes on along the minus strand of JBLNAE010000066.1, from coordinate 53 downwards.
ATAACGATGAACATAGAAACATATCTTGAGGATTTGAAGATAAGAGATAAAAG
>JBLNAE010000065.1:0-16527 GCA_050259195.1 Ignavibacteriales bacterium | reverse complement strand
CCCGCTTGCGCTGTATTGCCTCAGCCAGCACATTAGCTACGGCTTGAAGAAAGTAAGTATCATCTCTGGTGAATTTGCATTGTCTGGCTGTGTGTGCGCCCATGACTCCAAAGGGCCGCTCCGGGCCATGGATGATTACACTTATGCCGCTGACCACCCCGTGGTCGTGAAGCAAAGGCGGCCCACTAAACCGCCTTTCCGTGCGCAGGTCTTCTACAATTATCGGCTCCTTCGAAAACAGTGTATATCCAGCCTGTGAGTCGAGTTTGGCACCCACTATTGCGTGACCGACATACCCTTCCTTCCAGCCCACACCTGCCAGTAAAAGCAAAGCGTTGCCATCTGGTAGAAGCTCCAAGACCTTGCAATACTCCACATTGAGGGTTTGGGAAACGAGCGAGACAGCCTCGTTCATAAGTGTGGAGAGGTCAGCGCCCGCCAGGGCGCGTAAACCCAGTTCAGCCACGACCGCTTGCCAGCGTGCATGGGTATTGAGTTTCTCCTCGGCCTGTTTGCGCTCTGTGATGTTTGTCAACGAGAAGACACAGCCCGCCACCTCGTTCTGTGCATCCCTGAGAGGCGCAGCACTGATAATCAAACTGGTTATCCAACCAGTGTCTGGACACGTGGGGGAGGGACACTCTAAATTCACTTCAACCCCCTGGAAGGTTTCACCGCCTAAAACGGTGGAAAGCAAATCCCTGCTGTATTCCTTGCCTTCAACTCGAATGGGAAAGGCAGTTTCAAACGGCTGTAACAACGGATTCCGACCACAAAGTTGATGCGCTTCTTGACTGGCGCGGGTAATCCTGCCTTCAGTATCACATACGACAACAGCTTCGGCTACCTGGTCGAGAATAGAGCGTGCCAGTTGTTCGGCAGAGACAATCTCTTCATTACGCTTCTGCTCGGTCAAATCTGTGACCACTACACATACACCCTCTATATCATGCAAGGCACTCATGGAGAGTTGTACGGGCGTAAGGGTTCCATCTTCGCATTGTAATGTGACTTCTCCCTTGTTGTTTCCTTTCTTCCCTTGCTCTAGTAGAGCTTCGAACATATCTACGTGATCTGACATTACAAAGCGAAGAATAGAGGAGCCTATTATGGCCTCGAGTGGCGTTTTTAGTATCTCAGCGAGGCGGCGATTGCAGTAGAGGACGATGCCATCATCTGTCAGTGTTGCGGTGCCTTCATTCATCGTCTCAACCATGACTCGATATGGATGCTCGGCACCTTGCAGAGTGTATAACTGTTCACCATTCGCGCCGGAGATGACCAGTGCGTCTACTTCACCGCTGCGTATCACACGCAATGCCTCCTCGGCCTCTTCCAGTCGTGTACGAAGTTCTTCAATTTCCCCTATAAGCTCCTTTTTTGTTTTGCCCTGCTTGCTCATGGTGTATCCCTCATTTTCACTAGATCCTCTCCGCGTACAGGCTCCCTTGTGTTTAAGTCGGTATCTGATTATCAACGCGCTTCAGGCCCAGCCCTACGAGAATGCGCTCATTATTTGATAGGTCGCCGATGAGTCTTCGCAATGGAAGTGGAAGGGATTTGATTAGTGTAGGCACGACAATAATCTGTTCCTCTTTGGCGAGTGCAGGTTGCTGGTAAACATCAATCACCTTAAGCTGATAACGTCCTTCCAGGTGCTCTTCACAAATTTTACGAATGCTCATAATGGCGTGTGTGGATTGCGAGGTGACCCCGGAAATGTATAGGTGTAGAATGAATTTCGCCGAATGTGACTCTGCAATCGCTTGTTCAAATTTTTGGGTTGTATCAGTTATGTGCGGTTTTTTCATGGTTGTTCTTTTCTTTTTCATCCTTTCTCTTTCTCCTGTTGTTCAACGGGCCGGACGTACATCGAGTCCTACCAGAACACGCTCTGTATTAGAGAGGTCACCGATGATCTTCTTCAGTGGCTCCGGAAGTTTTCTCACCAGCGTCGGAACGGCAAGAATTTGATCGCCCCGGGCCAGTTGCGGATTCACCAGGAGGTCAATTACCTCAATCCGGTATCTGCCAGCGAGGTGCTCTTCACATATGCGCTTGAGATTGGCGAATGCGACTAACGACTTAGATGTCTGTCCGGCGACATAAAGACGCAGTTCCCATATCGCTTCCTGCCGCCCCGTAGTTTGTGATACCTCTATCTGTTTTATTTTATTTGTGGTTAACATGTCAATTCCCCCCAGTTTCTCTCTTTCGGTTGCCTGTCGACCTCAAAATAGAGTCGGATTGGCGCGCGTGCACCATTTCCGTAAGGTCTTTCTGCAACTTCTTCTCCGTTTGCTCTTCTTGAGCGATAATTCTCTCTGTCTCTTCTTCTTCGGTCTCAAACTCTGCCCGCAGAGAAGCGATTTGCGCTTCCATCATCTTGCGCTTGCGCTCCAGCTCACGCCTCTTGCGCGCAATCTCCTGCTGACGTGTCATCATTTCAGCATTATCCTGCGCCTCCTGCGCCAGCCGTGCCGTTCCTGTTAGCACGCCACCCGGACCGATATAGACATCCACCAATTCAATCCCGCTATCAGTCAAGCGGAACTCGCGAACCTGGTTTGAATGCGCCATGCCGCGGGATTTCAAGATATAAATCCCGTGGTTTCGCTCGCCATTGCTTTCAAGATTGCGCAGCAAAAGCCATGTATCTATCAAAGATGAAATACCAACCTCAGTAGTATCCTCATTACTATCCCCCGTTGTCAGGGTGGTGAAAACGGTGGTAATATGTCTCATTTTGAAGAAGTCAATCAACCGCATCAGCATGGATTTGACTTCGCTAGTTGTTCCTACGTAGAATAGGTTAGTAACGGGGTCCACGATAACGACACTTGGCCTGAATTCGTCCGTCAATTTGTGTATCGTTACCAGATGCATCTCCAAACCGTAAAGCGTGGGGCGTACTGCATGAAAGCGCAGGAGTCCTCTCTTCACCCATTGCTCAAGGTCAATGCCGATTGACCGCATATTACGTATAATCTGGCTTGGGGATTCCTCAAAAGCAAAGAACAAGCACCGCTCTCCACGCCGGCATGCGGCATTGACCAAATGTGCTGATAAACTGGTCTTGCCTGTTCCTGCTGTGCCGGATACGAGAATACTGCTGCCGCGGAAATAACCCTTCCCTCCCATCATAGCATCGAGGCGTGGGATACCGGTGGAGATCCGTTCTCTGGTCACCTGATGGTTCAACTCGAGCGAGCTAATCGGCAGCACAGAAATGCCGTGTTCATCAACTAAAAACGGGTACTCACTGGTGCCGTGAGCTGAGCCACGATACTTTAGAATGCGCATGCGCCGGATTGCCATCTGTTCATGTACTCGATGGTCGAGCAGAATCACACAGTCGGAGACGTACTCTTCCAATCCATGGCGTGTCACGGTGCCCTCGCCACGCTCACCTGTGATGATTGTAGTTACTCCCCTGTCCTTCAGCCAGCGAAATAGTCGGCGCAGTTCGGCGCGAAGAATCGAGTCATTGGAAAATCCCGCGAATAATACTTCTATTGTATCGAGCACTACGCGCTTGGCTCCGATAGAATCAATCGCATAACCCAGGCGAACGAACAACCCCTCCAGGTCATATTCACCTGTCTCTTCTATTTCGCTCCGATCAATGTAGACGTGATCAATCATAATCTTCTTCTGCGCTGTAAGGTCGTCGAGATCAAAACCGAGTGAAGCAACGTTCTGCTTTAATTCTTCTGCGGTCTCCTCAAATGCCATAAAAACGCCAGGCTCGTCGTACTGAAGCGGAGAAATTCCATAGCCAGAAGGGTCTTGCCGCACCCGGCGTTACCTGCCACGAGTGTTGGCCGTCCTCGCGGTAGTCCACCGCCTGTAATCTCATCCAATCCCTGAATTCCGGTGGCGCTCTTTGCCAAGCCGACGTTAGATGGCTTACTGTTCTTAATTTTTTTAGCCATGATTAACCCTAAACGATATAGAAGATATTTACACCTGCCAACCTTTCCGATGCCGCACAGTTGGCACAAAACCCAATTTTAAGTGAAAATCGATTTGCGGCAAAGCACGAACAATCTATCTATCATCTTCACAAAAGCGTCTATTTCTAAACGGCATGCCGATTATACTTCAAATAGTATTATAAAAGGATGGGAAAGAAAATTCTATGAGAATTTAATATGGGCTATCCGCTTTTTCAGGGTTTGGGTTCTCTGCTGAGAAGTTTTACTTTCTGTGAAATAGAATCTATCTATCCACTTCTCCAAGCACTATGTCAATGCTTCCGATTGCCGCAATGACATCGGCAAGTAGCCTGCCTTCGACCATCTTGGGAAGCGCCTGAAGGTTTACAAACGAAGGCCCCCTCACGCGCATTCTGTAGGGTTTTCCTGAACCGTCGCTTACTATGTAGTACCCCAGTTCGCCCTTGGGATTTTCAACGGCGTGGTAAACCTCTCCGGGAGGGGTTTTAAATCCTTCATACACGATTACAAAATGCCTTATGAGAGACTCCATTCTCGTGTAGACAAGCTCTTTAGGGGGGAGGACGATTTGAGGCAGATCGGCTATATAAGGGCCATCTGGAAGGTTTTTTATTGCCTGCTCAATGATTCGGAGGCTCTGATGCATCTCCTCTAACCTGCAAAGATATCGGGCATAAGCATCGCCATCCGTGGCGACCGGGATTTCAAAATCATAGTTTTCATATCCCAGGTATGGCATCGCTTTTCTCACATCGTATGGAACCCCGCTGCCCCTTAGCGTAGGGCCTGTAAGACCCAGATCAATCGCCTCATCTGCGCTTATGTATGCAATGTCCTTTGTCCTCTCAACCCAGATTCGGTTTCTCGTAAGGAGCTTGTCAATCTCGGCTAGGGTTTTTGGAAAGGCCTTCAGAAAATTTCTTATTGCCTCTTCAAAGTTTTCGGGTAGGTCATCGGGCAATCCCCCGACCCTCGGATAAGACGTTGTCATCCTTGCCCCGCAAACTATCTCAAGTATGTCGTAAATTCTCTCTCTTTCTTTGAAGCAATAGAGAAATGCGCTTACCGCGCCTAAGTCCATCGCATTCGTTCCAATTCCGACAAGATGGGATTCGATTCTTCCTAATTCAAAGAGAATTACCTCGGCCAGTTTTGCCCTTTCCGGAATTTCCTTTTCAATCCCCAAGAGTTTTTCTACAGTAAGAATAAAACCTATGTTATTACAGATTGATGCGAGATAATCCATTCTATCGGTATATGGAATACACTGCTGATAGGTTATGTTCTCACAGAGTTTTTCAATTGCCCTGTGGAGATAGCCGATGTACGGGATCGCTTTTACTACAACCTCGCCGTCCAGTTGAAGCACGACGCGAAGAACTCCGTGGGTGGAGGGGTGCTGAGGACCCATGTTAATCATCATGGTCTCAGTCCGAATCTTTCCCTCTTTATCTATTTCCTCTGTGAGAAATTCAACCCGTTCCATTTTAATATGGTAGGGCAATCTCGCATAGTTGCCCTAACTGTGTGCGTTTTTAGGGCGGATACAGGAGTCTGCCCCTACGATTACGATTGAGATGTTGCTATCCTTCTTCCAACGCCCTTTTAAAACTCCTCTTAGACGGCTCGCGATTTCTAACGTCAAAATCCCTTCTCAGTGGAAACGCCTCGTAATCCTCCGGCATGAGGATCCTTCTCAAATCGGGGTGGGCGACAAACTCTATTCCGAACATATCATATACCTCGCGCTCAAGCCAGTTTGCGCCGCACCAGATAGGAGTTACAGAATCCACCCTTAAATCCTCTTCGGAGACCTCTACCTTTAGCCTGATTCTTATATTCTCATCAAATTCGGGACCGAACCTGTGAAGGTAATATACAACCTCAAATCGGGGAGTTTTCTTCTCAAGGTAATCTACAGCCGTAATATCGGCTATGAATTTAAAATCGAAATTAGTTTTGAGATGGCGACAGATTTCCTGGATTTTCTCTTTTTTGACTAAAAGCGTAGTTTCTCCTCTAAAGGTTTTTATATCCTGAACTGTATCGGGAAAATTGGTTTTTATAGAATCAATAACAATCTGCAAATCGAGACTCATACAATCGGCGCCCCTTGCATCTCGATTTTCTTCTGAATCTTCATCACGGCATCAATCAGGGCTTCGGGTCTTGGCGGGCATCCGCCTACGTAAACGTCTACGGGCAGAAATTCATCAATTCCCTGAACGACAGCGTAGCTATCAAACGGCCCTCCGCCGCACGTGCACGAGCCCATTGCGATTACCCATTTAGGCTCAGGCATCTGGTCGTAGATCCTTCTGCATACGGATGCCATTTTGTAGGTTATAGTGCCTGAAACTATCATGAGGTCTGATTGTCTTGGCGAGAATCTCACCACTTCCGCTCCGAACCTCGAAAGGTCAAACCGGGATGCGAAAACCCCCATCATCTCAATGGCGCAGCAGGCAGTACCAAAAGCCATAGGCCATAGGCTGTTCTTTCTCGCCCAGTTTGCGAACTCGCTTATCTTCGTGGTGATAAAGCCGTCTCCGCCGAGGACAGAGTTCATATTCACTCCCATTCAAGAGCCCCCTTGTTGAGAATATAAAAATAGCCTCCCAAAATCACGATGAAGAAGGCTATGATCTCAACAAACGCCAGAGCGCCAAGCTTTTTAAACACCACGGCCCAGGCATAGAGGAATACGGTTTCGACATCAAAGAGCATAAAGAGCGCGGCAATTAAGTAGTATCTGATTGAAAATCTCTCTTTTGTATCTCCTACGGGGGGAACGCCGCATTCGTAGGGAGAGAGTTTCCTCTTTGAATATCTCTTAGGCCCAAGAAGATAAGAGATTCCGAGGAGCGCTCCAGCAAGAACCATGGAGAGAACCAATATTATTAATATTGGAATATAATCCGTAAGCATCCAATAGATAGATTAAGGGAAGGGTGGGAATTGTCAAGAAATCTCCTTACCTTTCAAATACACTCAAAAAGGAAATAAGAATTGGAAAATACCTAGAGCGTTTTAATGCCATACCTCTTCATCTTCTTGATCAAACCTTGGCGGCTCAATCCCAATGCCTTCGCCGTCTGTAGCTGGTTTTGCTGACACATTTGAAGGGCTTCTGAAATAAGGCGCTTTTCTAATTCTTCCACCGTCTCTTTAAATGAGCGCACCGTTGACAGTGGTGCCTTCTCGCTGACGCTGCGAATATCCTCCGAGAGGTCTTCTTCCGTTATCACCTTTCGGGGAGTCAAAACCACAAGCCTCTTTATCTTGTTCTCTAGCTCTCTCACATTTCCCGCCCAGGAGTAGTTCGTAAGATACCTGAGCGCCCCCGGCGTTAGTTTCTTAGGCTCTTTGCTCATCTCTCGGCAATACTTACTCACGAAATAATTTGCCAGGAGCGGAACGTCCTCGGGGATTTCTCTTAGCGCGGGCATCTGAATGTGGATTACCTTTAGGCGATAGTAAAGGTCCTTGCGGAAGTTTCCTTTTTTTATCTCTGTCTCCAAATCCTTATTGGTTGCTGCGAGAACTCTTATATCCACAGGAATCTCCTTTCTCCCTCCCACGCGTTCTATCACTCCCTCTTGGAGCACACGGAGTATCTTGGCCTGTGCAGAGAGACTCAGGTCTCCAATCTCATCCAGAAATAACGTCCCGCCACTTGCCGTCTCAAACTTTCCGATCCTCCGCTCTACGCCTGTCGCCACCCCTTTTTCAATCCCGAATAGTTCGCTCTCCACCAGGCTTTCAGGAAGCGCGGCGCAATTCAAGGCGACAAAGGGACTGCGGGCGCGCGGACTGTTATAGTGAATCGTTTTGGCCACGAGTTCCTTGCCTGTTCCGCTCTCTCCCGTAATCAGGATGTTGACGGAACTATCACTAATCTGCTCAATCAGCCTCACTGTATTCTGAATCTGCGGGCTTGTACCAAGGATATTTTGTGTGGAGAACCTCTTTTCAACCGCCATCAATAGTTGAGTATTCTCCTGAAGAAGCTCCTCGCGGTGCCGGTTTAACTCCTCGACCAATTGCACCGTTTCAATGGCAGTCGCTACCTGTGCGCCCAATAGTTCTGCAATTCCCTCGTCGTATTGGTTGAAAACCCCGTTCTTTTTATTCAATACCTGAAATGTTCCAATAACATTCCCCTCCTGGCTCCTGAGCGGCACAACAAGGAGGCTCCTCGTCCGGTATCCTGTGCGTCCATCAATTCCCCTGTAGAAACGCGGGTCTTTGTATGCGTCTTCCACATTTATTGTCTGGCCGGTCAGGGCGGCGGCTCCGGCAATCCCCAAGCGCGCATCAAAGCGTATCTGCGTGCCGTCGAGGGTTATTATTGACCATAACTCGTTTTTATTTCGGTCTAGAAGGAAAATGCTCGCCCGGTCTGCTTCCATGAGCCTTGCGGCCTCTTTTGCTATCAGGTTCAAAAGAGCCGCCAGCTCCTTTTCTGCGCTCATCTTCTGGCAGATTTCCAGTATTGCTGGGAGCTTTTCTCCAATCCGGCTTTGTTGGTGAGGAACCCGTCTTTTGATGGAATGCATTGTCATCCTCTGAAAAGCATTTGCTATTTTAACATGGGGGGTAAATTGACGTCAACAGAACCGGCTGGAGGCAGCTCGTTGATTGGCCGTCTGAATTTAAGTTTAGTAATCCTCATCTTAAAGTTTTTTCTGTTTTTAATGGAGAAATCATCTGATGTCTTTTTTGTTAACACAGCGGCAACAGAGTTTACAATCACAAATAAGTACTGATATATCAAAGGCTTAAGCCATCTAGCCGAATTTACTATGTTACCAAAGTGGACATTTAGGGAAAAAACGAGTTATTCACGGCATTGAGAAATCTAAGATAGAGATAACTTAAGTATCTGATTTTTCTATGATTTTTTTAGATTACTTTTGATTATTTGTCTCTTGCTCAGGTTGGGCACAGCACTTGCAATTGTAGTTCATCATAAAAACCCAATTAAAGCGAGGACTAAGCAATGGCGATTAAAGATATAGATGAGAGACTCTTTGATTATTACCTCAATAGCGTTTATGTATTGAAATTCGGAGACTTATGCAGGGCTAAATCTGGAGTGCCTGCAAGGTATATAGATCACGGGAAGGCTTTAACTAATGAGTTTGTTATAGATGATGCGGTTGAGGTTTTATCTGACGAATACTCCCATGACCTAGCCCTGCCTGATGATAGGAGTCTCGAAAGGGCTAAGGCATTTATAGAAGATCGGTTGTGAGCTTGCGGTCACAAAACCTTGCTCAAATAGATTCCTGTGTACGATTCTTTGGTTCTGGCAACATCTTCCGGCGTACCTTGGGCTACAACGTATCCACCTCTCGCTCCGCCTTCCGGGCCTAGGTCTATTATGTAGTCGGCGGATTTTATAACGTCGAGATTGTGCTCAACTACAATCACGGTATTTCCTGCGTCAACCAACTTATTCAGGACTCTCAAGAGTTTCTTTATGTCTTCTATGTGAAGTCCCACTGTGGGTTCATCCAGTATGTAGAGGATGTTTTTCTCATCCCTTCTTCCAAGTTCTCTCCCGATTTTTAGCCTCTGTGCCTCTCCGCCTGAGAGGGTAGGGGCGGGCTGTCCGAGTCTTAAATATCCAAGCCCCACGTCCTGGAGTATTTTTAATTTTCTGATAAGTGGTGGGACATCTGCAAAAAACTTCATCCCCTCGTCAATTGTGAGGCTGAGGATCTCAGCGATGTTTCTCTCTTTGTATTTGACATCAAGCACATCTTTTTTAAACCTCTTTCCGCGGCACTCCTCGCATGTTACGAAAATATCCGCAAGAAAATGCATCTCAATCTTTTGCCTGCCTTCTCCCTGACAGGTCTCGCACCTGCCTCCTGGAACATTGAATGAGAAATGTGAAGCGGAAAGCCCCTTTGCACGCGCCTCCCATGTCTCTGACATAACCCTTCTGATTTCATCATAAGCCTTGATATATGTTACAGGGTTTGACCTTGAGCTTTTTCCTATGGGGGTTTGGTCAAGCATCACGGTGTCGGAGAGATATGATACGCCTGAAATCTCTTTGAATTTGCCCACTTTTTCCGCTTCGCTATGAAACCTTCGGGCTAAGCTAGAGTAGAGCACGTCATGGACAAGAGAGCTTTTCCCCGAGCCGGAAACTCCGGTCACGCATACGAAAGTCCCCAGAGGAAATGAGACTGTGATGTTTTTAAGGTTGTTCTCTGATGCGCCAAGAACGGTCAGGTTTTTCCCTTTCCCTCTCCTCCTTTTTATGGGAAGAGGGATCCTTTCTTTCTGTGTGATATAACGCTTTGTAAGAGACTCGTGAGAATTATTTAGAAACTTCTCGATGGGGCCTTGGTACACGACATCGCCCCCTCTTTCTCCGGCGAGTGGACCGAGTTCGATTATGTAGTCGGCAGAGCGTATCATATCAAAATCATGTTCAACGACTACGACCGTGTTATTTCTGTCTCTCAGCTCTTCTATGATTGAAACCAGTCGGTCAATGTCTCTGGGATGAAGCCCGATTGACGGCTCATCCATTATATAGAGGGTTTCAGAGAGGCTCGCTCCGAGCTGGCACGCAAGATCAACCCTCTGTGCCTCACCACCCGAGAGGGTCTTTGTAAGCCGTGAGAGCGTAATATATCCGAGACCTACCTTTCGGAGAAAATCTATTCTCGATCTAATCTGTTTTAGAATCTCTCCCGCAATTTTCTCTTCATAATCGGTGAGGGTTAAGCTTTGGAAAAAAATTCTCGATTCTTCTATCGGCATTTGCGCGATTTCCGAGATTTGCTTACCGCCTACTTTCACCCAGAGCGCTTCTGGTCTTAGTTTGGTTCCATCGCAACTTCCGCACGTAAAAGCCGATCTGTATTTGCTGAGAAAAACCCTGACGTGAAGCTTATAGCTCTTCTCTTCTAAATACCTAAAATATCCCTTTATGCCCGGAAACCTTCCCTCACCCTCAAATATAGATTCTTTCGCGTTTGCAGAAAGGCTCTTAAATGGAACGTTTACGTCTATTTCCTTTCTGCGTGCGAATTGAATCAATTCTTTCATCTCGTCTTTGAGCGAGGGTTTTGTAAGAGGCTCAATCGCTCCCTGCGCCAGGCTCTTTTCGGGATTCGGGACCACTAAATCTGGGTCAATATCGAGTATGTTTCCAAACCCGCGGCAGGTTGGACACGCCCCTTGCGGGCTGTTGAAGGAAAATAGAAGCGGAGTCGGCTCATTGAATCTCTTTTGGCAGTACGGACATTCGAGATCTCTCGAATATTTGAGAACGCTTCCATTTGCAGTTCTCAAAATTCCCTCCCTCTGGATCCCCGATCCAGTCGGGAATACCCCAGATCCCAGGATATAGACATTGATGTATTTGCTCTCGGAAAAAGCCGTCTCAACTGAGTCTGTGATTCTTGAGGAGGAGTTTTTATTAATAACCACTCTGTCCACCACGACCTCGGAGCCTTCCGGTATTTTTGAGAGTTCTTCAACTTCAATCACTTCTCCCTGGGAGAATATCCTGATGAATCCTTTAGACATTAACTCTTGGGGAGAGATGCCGTTTTCTTTCAGGGGAAACGTTATGAGTGCTTTTTTATCCTTATTATTTTTAATTATGTCTTCTGATATGCTCTGGGGTGAATGGCGTTTTATCTCGGTTCCGCAATTTGGGCAAAATATCCTTCCAACCTTTGCGAAGAGAAGCCTCAGATAATCGTATATTTCAGTGGTTGTTCCTACTGTGGAGCGCGAGCTTTTTACCTGGTTTCTGCTCTCAATTGCAATCACGGGCGGAAGCCCCGTGATGTCGTCCATATCGGGGCGGTCAACGCGCTCAAAGAATTGTCTCGCATAAGTGGAGAGGCACTCGACATACCTTCTCAGCCCTTCGGCATAGATTGTATCGAGGGCGAGAGAGGATTTCCCGGATCCGCTGAGGCCCGTAATGACCGTGTACTTGTGCCAGGGGATGAAGACGTTTATGTTTTTTAAATTATTCTCTCTGGCTCCTGATATATTTATTTCGCCTTTCATGATTCAAGGAATTATACCTTTTTAAAATGAGTTAATGGATTGGGATTTTTCCTCTATCCCTCCCCCTTGAAGGGGGAGGGGCAGGGGTGGGGTTTATTCTACTCCCATCGCCTGAAAAATTCGGCGTGAGATTATAATTCTCTGTATCTGTCCCGTACCCTCGAATATGTCAAAAACCTTCTGGTCTCTGTAGAGTTTCTCAACGAGGTTTTCTCTCAGACATCCATGGACTCCCATAATCTCGATTGCCTTTGCCGTAACCTTTCCTACTATCTCTGCGGAGTAGGCTTTTGCCATTGATGCCTCTTTTGAATTCGGAAGCCCTTCATCAACCATCCATGCGGCGCGCCAGCAAAGGAGCCTTGCGGCGTTAATCTGTCCTTCCATTTCGTCGAGGGTTTCGCTAAGATTTCTAAATCTTGTGAGGGAACTTGAAAGAAGGTTGTTTTCTTTTGCCCAATCTCTTGCCAATTCATAAGCCGCGCGCGCGATACCAACTGCCATAGATGCGACAATGGGACGCGTAGCGTCAAACGTTTTCATCGCTGTTTTGAAACCCTCTTTTGCCCTTTCGTCGTAATATTCCTCGCCGCCAAGGAGGTTCTCAACCGGCACTCGGCACTCTTCAAATACAAGCTCTACTGTTTCCGACGCGCGAAGACCCATCTTCTCTTCAATCTTTCCGGGATAAAATCCGGGTGTTCCTTTTTCAACTACGAATACTCGATGGCCCTCTCTTCCCAATTTAGGGTCAACTGTGGCAAACGCCACAACCCAGGATGCCCTTGCCCCGTTTGTGATAAAACACTTTCTTCCGTTGATTATGTAGTGGTTTCCATCTCGCACGGCAATTGTCTTTATTGCCGCAACGTCTGAACCCGCTCCAGGCTCGGTGAGCGCATAAGCTCCCCATCTGGGCTCCGATCTGTCTTTAAATACACTAAAGAATCTCTCTTTCTGCTCTCTGGTTCCGATCATCTTTACAGGCGGCTCGCCTAGACCCGGACCGGGGAGTGTAATGACAAACGCGGGGTCTCCCCACGCAAGCTCCTCGGATGCAATTACAGATATTCTTGCCTTTTGAGGTTTTCCCTGTTTGTCTTTTACTGCATCTCCTGCCTCAATCTCTCCCAGAAGCGGATTACCGGAGCTTATTCCCAGGTTCATTACTTCCATTAGAAATTCTCTGGGCACGTCCCCTTCCTTGTCTGCCCGAAGAGAAATCGGTCTCATCTTGTTTTCTGCAAACCAGTGAAGGAGTTGTTTTATGTTCTTTTGAGTTTGGGTGAGTTCAAAGTCAATCAACCTGTAAAGCCTCACTTAAACATACTGGGGTCAAATTCGCCTGAGATAATGGAGACGGAATCTACGGGACTTTGTAAGAGTCTTGGGTGTTCGTGTATTGCCTCAATGGTTGGCGCTTCCCACTCGCAATAGAGCTTTCCGTCCTTTTCCGAATAGTAGCTCTTTATCCACCTTACCCCTATCCCTTCTCCGAGGACTATAGCGCGTTTTGTTGCGGCGGCGATTTGCTCTTCTGTCAACGGGGGTACCGCTCGTACGGTTAAAAATTTAGGCATCCCTGTTGTCTCCTTCTCTTTTAACCGATTTCTATTTAAACATGCTTGGGTCGAACTCATCTGAAATGAGAGAGACAAAGTCTATCGGGAGTTGCGCGCGTCTTGCATGTTCGTATATTACTTCAATGCTTGGTGCTTCGTACTCACAGTAGAACTTTCCGTCTTTTGCTGAATAGTAGCTCTTTATCCATCTTATTCCGATCTCTTCCGAAGTGCTTTTATTGAGTCTTCCCGCGGCAGCGAGTTCTTCCTCTTTTAACGACGGAGGCACCGTCCGTGTGACTAAAAATCTTGGCATCTGTATTACCTCCTTGATGAATACTATTTCTTGTTGTAGGGTGGATGTGAAACCCCATCCTACTTTGATTCGCCTTTTAAGGCGTTTTTGATACTCATCTTTAACCCTTCTTCTCCTAATTCCTCAGCTAAAGAAAGGGCCGCTTTATAATGTTTATTAGATTCCTCATAGTTCTCCAGGCTCTGATAGACCTTTCCAAGGTTATAAAGCACCCAGGCCTCTCCCTTTTTGTCTTCGAGTTCTTTTCTTATTCTCAGAGATTCTTGATAACATTTCCAAGCCATCTGGTGATCGCTCATCTCATAATACACATTCCCGATAGAATTTAAAATATACCCCTCCGCCTTTTGATCTCCTGTTGTCCTAGATATTCTTAAGGCCTCTTGGTTGCACTTTAACGCTTCTTCGTACTTAGATAGGCTTAGGTACACGACGCCCATGCCGCTTAGGGTTACTCCTTCGCCTACTATGTTTTCTGTTTTCTTGCAGAGTTGTAAAGCCTCTTGATAGTAAGAAAGGGCTTCCTTATAAAGACCTAGATTCCAACAAATCACTCCAAGGCTATTAAGCAAGCTTCTAATTTCATCTTCATTGCCTATTTCTTTTTTAGTTTCTAAACTTTCTTTATAGTATGGCAGTGCCTTTGCGTAATCGTGTAGATTTTGTCTGTATATATTTCCCATGAGGCTAAGAACCCTTCCTTCTGATGCCTTGTTCCCTGTTTCTCTATAAATCTTCAATGCCTCTTCGTAATGAGTTATAGATTCTTGGTGGTCTCCTAAAATGCTATAAATAGCCGCCATATAGCTCAGGATATTTCCCTCTCCCAATCTATCTCTTAGACCCCGACTTATATCTAGGGCTTCACAGTAGTAATTAAGTGACTCTTGATAATTACCCAAGTGCCAGTATGTACTTGCGATAGCCATTGGAGCCGGAAGCATCCCAGAGGAGTTAAGGTTAATTAGCCCACGCTCCTCTTTAACTATTCTCCAACATTCATGATAACACTCTAAGCAGGCTTGATAGTTACCCATGTCTCGGTAAACATTGCCGATATTAAACACACAGACATGCCGACTTGATATGATTCCGAGTTCATTATAAATCCTTAAGGCTTCTTGAAGGCATGACAAGGCATCTTCATACCGCCCCATCTTTCTGTAAATCTCTCCTAAACTGATGAGTTCAAATCCCTCTGATTCACTGCCTCCAAGTTCTTTATGTATACCCAAAGCCTCTTTGTGGTATTTTAACGCTTTCTCGTAATCACCCGAACGCCAACGTATAAAGCCCATTCCCCTCAATGCCTTTCCTTCTCCAGCTTTATCCTTTATCTTTCTCTTAAGAGTAAGGGCAGATTTACCTGTTGCTTCCGCTTCTTCATATTCTCCCATAACGCTTAAAAATTCAGCCTGCCTGATGTATCCATCGGAAAGTCTCTTTTCATCATTTAGCGATTTTGATAAATCTATAATCTTCTCAAGGACTCCTTTCTGTTCTTCTCTTCTCCCTATAGCATCATAGATGTTCTCTATCTCGAATAGAATATCTATTTTTCTCCATTCATTTGTTTCCTTAGGCATTTCATCTAAACACCTCAGGGCTTCGCCGAGGTTGGTAATAGCCTCCTCAGTGGCTAAAACCTCTTTCGCCTTTTTGCCAGCCATTGTTAGATAGTAAAATGCCTTTTCTCTGTTACCCGTCCGGCTGAAGTGATGAGCAAGAACTCCGTAAAATTCCTCAAGCCTATTTGAGTATAGCTCCTCGATGGCATTTCCCACTTTCTCATGAATCTCTTTTCGTTTTTGGATAAGAAGGCTGCCGTAGGCGACTTCATGCGTAAGAGCGTGCTTAAATATATAATTGGCGTCGAGGGAAAACCCTCTTTCATATATTAGCTCTGTATTCCTGAGTGCAAGTAGATGGTCTCTAACCTCTTGATCGCTTAAAGAAGAAACCTTTTGTAGTAAATTAAAACCGAACTCCCTTCCAATGACAGAGCCGACTTGGAGCGTTCTTTTGAGGTTCTCCTCTAATCTGTCTATTCTTGCCATAATTATATCCTGTATGGTACCAGGAACTTCTATTTGAGATACGTTCTTATTAATTGCGTATCCGCTTTCGGTTTTAACAATTACTCCACACTCAAGAAGGGATTTTAATAACTCTTCAATGAAGAATGGATTTCCCTCGGCTTTCTTATTAATTAGGTCTCTTAGCTCATCGAGGAGTCCGCTTGTTTCCAGTATACTCTCTGCCATTCTAACGCTTTCCTCGCGCGTAAGATTACGCAGTTGAATCCTCGTATGATAGGTTCTTTCTCCTAACGGTTGAGAGTAGCCGGGGCGATACGTAAGGAGCAATAACACCGGTGCGGCGGCAACGGAATCGGCCAGATAGAGGAGAAACTCCTCGGAAGCCTTGTCCATCCAATGAAGGTCTTCAATGAGAAGAACCAGGGGTCGAATCTGGCTCCCCCTGAGAATTATCTGCCGCAGCGCCTCAAATATCTCGGCTCTTCTTTGCTGAGCATCCATAATGGAAACCGGGGTTTCTCCAGGGTCTACAGAAAGGAGGTATTTAAAGTAGGGTATAGTCGGCTCAAGGTTACTGCCCAGGAGCAGGATGCCTTCCT